>JAODMV010000297.1 GCA_025464875.1 Arthrobacter sp.
AAAGGGACATACGCCGACGCGCGGCGGTTGGTGACGGCGTGCAGCGGTTCGGGGCCACCCTCGTATTACGTGCCGGCGTAGACTCATCCGAACGGGAACCAGATCTGGGGGATCAACGGGCTCCTCGAAACCGCATACGTGCGAAATGTGCGGCCGGCCGGCGTCGGACCACGACCGGGACGTCCGCAGGCTCCCCGACCGCGTGCTCAACAGCCCGAACCAGCACCACCAGAACGAATAGTGCAAGCCCAACTCAACCCGCCGATACGGTACTGGTACTCCGCGACACGCTCGGTGAGCCCGCCAAGAGAGCCGTTCTTCGGGAGGCCCTTGGACGCGTGCGGCATGTCAGTCCCAAAACGCTGGATTACACCGACACCCTGAGCGGAATCTCCACGGGTGCGGCCATCGACGTACGGGTACACCGAGAATGATCCAGGCCGCCGGCGCCGAGGACTTGTCCTACGGGCATACCGCCGCAGTAATCCGTGCAGCTGCAGCGGGCCGGGGGTGGCGGGCCGGAGACGCCGATGCTGCATTATGGCAATTGGAGCCCATCGCGCGCCTAGCGCGTGCAGGTGCCCTGGCCGGGATAAACACCGCCCCATCACCAGACGAAGTGAGAAGAACCCACCGTGATCAGCCGTCCAGCAACCCTACTGATCTATCTGCCCCACGGTGATCCAGCCCGCATCCGAATGGCTGAAATCACGACGGGCACGGGTCATGAGACGGTTACGTTTGGGCCCGCGCGGGGACGGGGTCTTTGATCGCGCCCATATCGTGCAACGCTGGTTGCATGGACCTGGAGGTGTCACCTGCGCTCACGATTCCCACGTCGGAACTCGGCTGGCGGTTCTCGCGTTCGTCCGGGCCAGGCGGTCAACACGTCAACACCTCGGACAGCCGCGTCGAACTCTCGTGGAACGTCGCCGACTCGGCGGCGCTTTCGGATGGCCAACGGCTGATGCTGCTCACGCGTCTCGGACGACGTCTCATCGCCGGGGTGATTACCGTGACCGCCTCCGAGCGGCGCTCTCAGCTGCGCAATCGCGAGATCGCCCTGGCCAAGCTCTCCGACCTCGTGGCAGAGGGACTTGCTCCCGATGCTGCCCGCCGCCGGGCGACCAAACCCACCCGGGGCTCGAACCGGCGGCGCCTCGCCGCAAAGGAACAGCGGGCGGCGACCAAACGGCAACGAAAGCGGCCGTCCGCCGAGTAGCGCCGCAGGCAGGCAAGCAAGACACGGTTGGCGTTGACGTGCTCGATGCTTCGTTCAGGTATCACGAGCAGGCGCTTCGGCTGAGTAGTGAGAATTTGATTCGTTCCCTGGCCCGCACATACTCAAAAAATGACTGTTTCGAACTACGGTTCAGGGTCTCGAGGCGGCGCGGGTTCACGTCGCTTAGCTGCCGGGGAGATGGCCACACCAGGTGCAATTCTGATCGCAGCTCCAGCAAATGGGTTATCAAAGACCACCATTCCAACGGCAAAACCTAGAGCTGCACCGATCAATGCGCCGATCCAAAGGTTTTTCGTCATTGCCCCCACGCCAACAGCGAGGCTCAGATTCGACCGAAGGCCGGCCGCTATCGACCCATATCTTTCGTTCGTCTCCATTCATGCCTAGATTACGGGGCGCATCCGATGAGGAACATGTCCACTACGCATCGCAGTCCGGCTTCGTCTTCTAGGAACAGAGGGAAAACGTGACGCACTCGAGATGCTTCAGACGGAGCCCGCCACCGCCTGCTGAAAGCGCCATGAGCGGCTCCTGGCTGACTATATTGAGAAAGGTGACCACCAACAGCGTTCCGACAGAGACCTCGTTCGCCGGCAGCCGAAGTTCGAGGATAGTGTGGTCGGCTGCTGCGGTGGCGTGGCTTATCGGGTTTGTTTCCAACTTCCTGATTGCTCCGACAAACACGGGGTTGGGCCTCGGGGACTCGTATGCCTCGTTCCAAACTGGGTCCAACTTCGGCAACGTGCTGGCCCTGGTCATCTGGTCTTGTGCAGCTCTCCTGTCCGCACGGTTGGGATCGAGATGGTCCTGCCCGACATGGGTACGGGCACTTGTCGCCTACGGAGTGCCGGCAGCAGTTTCGCTTTATCCCTCGGCAGTAGTCAGCAACGCCGTTGCCCATGTCGTAGCCGTCGACGATGCGTTCGTGTACCAAGACTGGCTCGCGCTTCCGCTGATGGTGTCCGGCCTCGTGGCACTTGTAGCTGCGCTGATAGGCGGCGTGCTGCCCGAGTAGGGGTCCGCACGAAACTGAGGTGTGGTTGACCCAATGGCAAGTCGCCGAGGACGGCTTGGACGTCGCACTCGATCAACACGTCGACTGGGCTCTGGTGCCGATGGATCAGGACTGGCTGGCCAGCTTGTTCGCAGGCCGTCGAACGGTGCCTTTGCAGCTCGACACCTACGCCGACGCAGTACGGAACCTCTCCGATCCTTCGGCGTGGACTCTGTTTTCCGGTCGCGTGGCTCGAATCGATCAGATCTCGGCGCGGTACCACCCGTCGGAGGATTCAGCGGAATCTGGAGCGCGGTTGCCAGAAGGTGGGGGCGCCATGCAGCACAGTGTGCTCAGCCTGCAGAAGCCGCGCGCACATCACGGGGAGCTTGCCGGCTGGATAGTCAGAATCCGGGGATAGGCCTCGTAAAAGCACTCCCCACGTCCCGAAGTACAGTGCTTTTAGTGCCCGAAGAGCTACTCTTCACCGTGCACACAAGCCGTTCAGTTTGAGGGGCGCGCTCACCCTGCAGCCCTGGGGTTGTGAATCGCAGCGATAAGTGGCGGCATTTTCCCAGCACTAAATGTCGCTCTTGGTGCCCGTTAGCCGATGGGCGGATTCAGGCGGTCATTGCAACAGGATGTCTTCGATCAGTTCGATCGGTTTCCTGAACTCTAG
>JAODMV010000303.1 GCA_025464875.1 Arthrobacter sp.
CCAAGGCCCGCGGCGCGGTCCGGGCGGCCGGGCTGGCCGACGTCGGGATCAGCAGCGACGAGACCACCGCCACCCTGGTGGACATGCTCCTTGCCGAAGGCGTGCGCGGCAAGACCGTCGCCGTCCAACTGCACGGCTACACCGACGTGCGCCAGCTGGAGCGCCTCCGGATGTCCGGCGCCACGGTCCTGACGGTCACGCCGTACCGCTGGGTCAAGCCCGACGGCGCCGACCGGCTGCCGCGGCTGATCGAGGCCGCGTGCAGCGGCAAGCTGGACGTGCTGACCTTCACGAGTGCCCCGGCGGTGGACGCAATGTGGAGCACGGCGCATGAGATGGGCCTGTACAAGCAGCTCGTCCAAAGCCTGAAGACCACCGTGGCCACCGCCGCCGTGGGGCCCGTCACCGCCCAGCCGCTGGTCGACGCCGGCGTGCAGCCGCTGGTCCCGGAACGCTTCCGGATGGGGGCCCTGATCCGGCTGGTCTGCGAGCATCTGGCCCTGAACCACGTCCGCCGCCTGGACACTGCCTTCGGCAGCGTCGAACTCCGGGGCCGCTCGCTGCGCATCGACGGCGACACCGTGGAGCTGGCTCCCGCGCCCTTGCTGCTGCTGCGCGCCCTGCTCGGCGCCGGCGGGGCCGTGCTGTCCCGCGAGGCGCTGTCCGAACTCCTGGAACTCCGCGGTTCCGTCCATGCCCTGGACATGACGGTCAGCCGGCTGCGGTCCTGCCTGCCGGACGGCCGGCTGATCGAAACGGTGGTAAAGCGCGGCTACCGGATCCGCGTCTGAAGCGGCACCGCCTGCCGTTTAACCAGCGGTTCGGCGGCGGCGGATCCACGGGCACCCGCCCGCAACGCCCGCGAAACATGCCCGAAAAACGCAGGCCCTATGCTGGGTCCATCCAGCACCCGGGCCACCTCACCGGCCTCCTCGCGAAAGGGCCTGCACATGTCCGCCACGGCACCGTCCCACACCTCCCCCACGTCATCCTCCACCTCGCAGACCCGGCCACGGATCGTGATCGCCGGTGCCGGCCCGGCCGCGCAGGCGCTGGTCCGGCAGCTGGCCCGGACGCCGTTCGCCGGCGGGATCACGGTGCTCAGCAACCGGGACGACGCCCCGGCCGAGCTTGTGGAACTCGCCGCCCTCCCCCAGGTCTCGGTGCGCTTTGGCCAGCCGGCCAGCTTCATTGACCCCGCCAGCCGGCGCGTGACCACCGCGGACGGCCTGGAGTTCAGCTACGACCAGCTGGTCATCGCCACCGGCTCCGC
Source organism: Arthrobacter sp. (assembly GCA_025464875.1). Classification (GTDB taxonomy): domain Bacteria; phylum Actinomycetota; class Actinomycetes; order Actinomycetales; family Micrococcaceae; genus Arthrobacter. Next base: position 1,274 of record JAODMV010000303.1, read on the forward strand.
CCCGGCCGCGGCCCCCGTCGAGGGGGCCGGCCGCTGCCTGAACTATTCCACCATCGACGACGCCAACGGCCTCGGCGAGGCCGTGAAGGACGTCACCCGCGTCCTGGGCCGGCGCCCGCTGGGCATCCTGGTCGGCACCGGCTCCGCCGCCGGGCAAGCCGAGGCGGTGCTGCGGGCCCGCGGGGTGCGGCCCGTCCGTACCAGCCTGCGCCCGGCCTCCGTCGTTCCCACGCTCGCCGGTTCGGCCCTGCCGGCGGCCGGCATCGTCTTCGAGGACGGCTCCAGCATGAGCGCGGACCTTGTGGTCCTCGCCGAGGAGCGCGTCGCCCGGGACGGCCTGGCCGCCACCGCCGGGCTGAAGACGGGGCCCCGGGGCGGCATCGTGATCGGCCAGGACTTCCGCACATCCGTTCCGGGCATCTGGGCGCTCGGGGATGCCGCGGCGATCGACGGCGTCCGGCTGGGACTGCTGGTGGCCTCCGCATCCGCCGCGGCGGTGTGCGCTTCCCAGCTGCTGCAGGCCACCCTGGGGGACCCCCTCGCGGACGCCGCCTGACGGCCCGGCGTCGGCCGGCGGCCTATGGCAAGATGAAAGCTGAGACGCCCGGGGTGCGCGGTGCCGACAGGCCCGCGCCGTCCCCGAGAACGCCCGCTAGGAAAGGGACACCATGAGCAATGACGCCACCGCTGTAGGCCCGGCTGCGGGGACCGCCGGCACCGCAAACGCCGGCAAGCCGGAAAGTCCAGCAAGTATTGCCGCCTACATTGACCACACCCTCCTCAAGCCCGAGGCAAGCGAGGCGGAGATCCTCAAAGTCTGCGCCGAGGCGGCGGAGTACCGCTTCAAGTCGGTCTGCGTCAACCCGGTCTGGGTCAAGACCGTCCAGACCGCCCTCAAGGGATCCGGCGTCCTGACCTGTTCGGTGGTCGGCTTTCCGCTGGGCGCCACCCCGAGCGACGTCAAGGCGTTCGAAGCCCGCGGCGCCGTCCTGGACGGCGCCGAAGAGGTGGACATGGTCATCAACATCGCCGCGGCCCGCGCCAGTGACAAGGGCGCCCTCGTCGATGACATTGCCGCCGTCGCCGAAGCCGTCCACGACGGCGGCGCCCTCCTGAAAGTCATCATCGAAACGGCGCTGCTCACTGATGCCCAGAAGGTCCTGGCCTGCGAGGCGGCGGTGGAGGCCGGGGCGGACTTCGTGAAGACCTCCACCGGTTTCAACGGCGGCGGCGCCACCGCCGAGGACGTTGCCCTGATGCGCCGCACGGTCGGTCCGGACCTGGGCGTCAAGGCGTCCGGCGGCGTGCGATCCCTGGCGGACGCACAGGCTATGATTGCTGCAGGTGCAACACGTATTGGCGCCAGCTCCGGCATCGCGATCGTCAAGGGTGAACAAGGTTCGTCCGCGTACTGAGCAGACCCGGCAGCCGCCACAGTTTTGAGCCCCACGGGGCCGAGGAGGAACGAATGTCCAAGATCATCGCCAAGACCCCGCAGAACGAGAACAGCCTCGTCTCCAGCATCGTCATCTTCGCCCTGATGATGGCCCTGTTCCTCGGCTGCCTGTACTCGCTGAACTTCCTGACCCTTGGCAACCCGTGGCCGATGGCCGCCTGCCTGGTCCTGTTCACCGCCTCGTTCCTGATCCCCCAGCAGTTCCTGGGCCGCTCGGATTCGGCCGGCGAGAACTAAGGTTCCCCCAGTTTCTTTAAACGACTGAAGCTCCGGACTCCCGGAGCTTCAGTCGTTTAAGGAGACAGGCTGTTCAGCCGAGGGACAGCCCGAACAGGCTGTTGACCAGTGCGGTTCCCAGCGCCGCGGCGGCCGGGAAATGCGACTGCGCCAGGGCCAGCGCCGCGCCGAACATGCCGATCATGGCGTAGGCGCTGACCGGGATCAGGACGAACCATTCCCGCCGTGAGCCGGCGCGGCCCAGCAGCGGGATGGAGAACGCCCCGTTGGCCTTCCAGACGTCCTTGACCAGCGGCAGTTTCCGCAGGAACTTGGGCGGTTTGATCACCAGCGGCCAGAGCAGGGGCACTCCCCCGGTGGTCACCATGTCTCCCACGATGTGCACCAGCACACCGGTGAGCATGGAGACCGGCAGCCAGGTCCATTGGTGCGGAGCGAACCAGGTCACGAGCCCGGCCATCAGCAGGGCGAAGATCCAGTTGCTGGCCCGGCCGTACTTCGGAAAGAGCTTCAGGGCCTTGGCGGCGATGTTGATCAGAAACATGCACAGCAGCCCGGCGCCCACGGACAGCAGGCCCCAGTCCGTCTGCAGCTGGACCTGGCCGGCCAGCGCCGCGAGCAGCACGAAGAACGCGGCCCCGAGCACCGAATGGGTGCCCTGCCGGTGGCCGCCGCTGGCCTTCTCAATGCCGACGGCAATCAGATTGGACAGCGGCGGCAGCGAATGCGCGACGGTGCTGGAGCGGTGGTCCCAGTCGCAGATCAAGGCCGTCCCCGCCGTCGCCATCGCGCCGATCACGATCCCGGTCGCGTCCAGCGGGTACCAGCCGAGCGCGTAGGGCCCCGTTGAGGCAATAGCCACCCACGCCGCGGCTCCCGACGCGGCGTGATGTCCTCCCATCATTCCTTACCCCACCGCCAGCGGGGCGTCGGAGAAGATGTTGCGGATGACGCCGTTCGCCCATTCGAGGATCTC
>JAODMV010000354.1 GCA_025464875.1 Arthrobacter sp.
ACCACCGGTGGTTTCCGGATCAACGGAACCAAGTACTACTCCACCGGCAGCATCTTCGCCGACTGGATCGACACCTTCGCCCAGCGCACTGACAACAACGTCAAGGTGATCGCCGTCGTCGACGCCCACCAGCCCGGCGTCGCGCACGCCGACGACTGGGACGGCTTTGGCCAGCGCACGACCGGCTCGGGCACCAGCACGTTCACGGACGCGGTGGTCGAGGCCGGGAACGTCATCGACTTCGACACCCGCTTCAAGTACCAGACCGCGTTCTACCAGGCCGTGCTCCTCGCCGTGCTGGCCGGAAGCATCAAGGCCGCCGAGCGGGAGATCGCCACCGAGGTCCGGAACCGCACCCGGATCTTCTCCCACGGCAACGCCGACTCCTTCGCTGCCGACCCGCAGATCCTGCAGGTCGTCGGCCAAGTATCGGCCCGCGCCTACGCGGCCGAAGCCACACTCGAGCGCGCCGCCCGCGCACTGCAGGGAGCCTACGAAGGCGCATTCCTGGACAACCTCGAGGAGGAAGAGCGCCTCAATGACTTGGCCGAACTCGAAACCGCCCAGGCGCAGGTCATCCTGACGGAACTCTCCACCCGCGCCACCTCGGACATTTTCGACGCCGTCGCCGCCTCCGGCACCAGCACCAAGAAGAACCTGGACCGGCACTGGCGCAACGCCCGCACCGCTGCCAGCCACAACCCCTGGGTCTTCAAGGCCCGCATCGTCGGCGACTACGCCGTCAACGGCACCACTCCCCCGCGGGTCTGGTCCATCGGCGCGGGCCCCAAGGGTGATACCGCGAAATAGCCGGCCCTGCCAGGGAAGTCTGCGGGCATGCTGGCCTAGCGGCCAGCCTGCCCGCGGCTCATCCCGTACCCGGCGCGGCTTGAGGAAACCGGTAAGCTTCCGCCGGTGAGTGAGGCAGGTCAGACGGGGAATACTTCGTTCGTTGTTGGGTAGGAATCCTGGGCTCCGTGCCCGCGCACGGAGAATGCCGCAACCCGGACGGCCCGCCTGCAGGCCTCGGGCAGGTCGGTGCCTTGGGCCAGGGCAGCAGCCAGCGCGCCAACGAATGCGTCCCCGGCGCCAGTGGTATCGACGGCCTCGACTATGGGCGCTTCGATGTGGATGGCCTCCTGGGCAGTGGCCATTGCCGCGCCGGCGGATCCCAAGGTGACGACGACCGATTTGACGCCACTTCTGACCAGGGAGGTTGCGAGTTTCAGGCCGTCGTGTGCGTCGCTACGGGGGAACGGAAGGACTCCGGTGTGGGCTGCCGCGAGGATTTGTGCTGCTTCGTGTTCGTTGACGACCAGCGGGTCGGATCGATGGAGGATCGCCGGCGGGAGGTCCAGGACCGGGGCAAGGTTAAGGATTTGCCGGACGCCGAGTTCATCTAGTGTCTCGGAGGCGAAGGTGATCGTCTCGGCCGGTATCTCTCCCTGGATGACCGCGACAGCGCAGGCCGCCAGGGTGTCCCGGGCGGCGCCGATCTGGTCAGGGGTGATGCCGGCATTGGCTCCAGGAACGACGATGATGTTGTTTTCCCCGCTCGCATCGACGGCCACGACAGCCAGGCCCGTCTGGCCAGGCAACGTGGTGACGTGGCTGAGGTCGACGCCTGCCTGGCGGAGCAGCCGGGTGGCGATTTCGGCGTGGGCGTCGGTGCCGACAGCCCCAATCATGATGGTTTCTGCGCCTTGGCGCGCCGCAGCGAGGGCCTGGTTTCCGCCTTTGCCGCCGGGTGACAGCCGGCCGCCGGTGCCGAGCACGGTTTCCCCAGGTCCCGGGTGACGATCGACGCCGACTGAGAGGTCGGCGTTGATGGATCCAATTACTCCCACGCGTGGGCTCATCATTTTCCCGCCCGATCCGCCGCAGAGGCTCAGGTGCCGCAGAAGGTCCGGTAGGCGCCGAAGCCTTCCGGGGCGGCGGCGGCGTAGCGCTCGAGACCGGGGCGCTCGTCGCAAGGGGCAGTCACCGCGTCCAGGAGCCGTTCGAGCGGATCCAGGTCGCCCCCGGTAGCCGCGGCGAGGGCCTCCTCGACGAGGTGGTTGCGGGGGATGTAGACGGGATTGACCCGGTCCATCATGTCGGCGTCCGGTCCGAAGCCGCGCCAGCGCTCCGCCCAGGCATCGAACGCTGCCGGGTCGACGAACAGACCCCGCACTGGTTCAGCATGGCCGCGGACGGCCATGCCCAGGCTCCGGAAGAACGACGTGTAGTCGACCTGCCCCTCCTGGAGGAGGGTGAGCAGCTCGTCCACCAGGGGCGAGGTCACGTCGTCGCCGAGGCCATCGTGCAGGCCGAGCTTGGCCCTCATGCCGGCCGACCAGGCAGCGCTGTACTGCCGGCGGAACGCGCCCAGGGATTCCACCGCGAAGGCGACGGCCTGCTCCTGCTCGTCGTGGAAAAGGGGTAGGAGAGCCTCCGCGAGCCGGGTGAGGTTCCACTCCGCCATGACCGGCTGGTTGCCGTAGGCGTAGCGTCCGCCCTCGTCGATCGAACTGTAGACCGTGGCTGGGTCGAAAGCCTCCATGAAGGCGCACGGCCCGTAGTCGATAGTCTCGCCCGAGATCGTCATGTTGTCGGTGTTCATGACCCCGTGGACGAAACCCACGAGCATCCACTGGGCCACCAGCGAGGCCTGGGCGGCTATCACCCCTTGGAACAGTGCGAGATAGGGGTGCTCGGCCTCCGCGGCGCCGGCGTAGTGACGGGTGATCGCATGATCGGCGAGGCGGCGCAGGAGGTTAAGGTCGCCCGTGGCCCGGGCGTACTGGAAGCTGCCCACGCGCAGATGGCTGCTCGCGACCCGTGTGAGCACGGCTCCCGGCAGCTGGGTCTCGCGGCGCACCGGGCGCCCCGTCGCCACCACGGCGAGGGATCGCGTCGTGGGGATGCCCAAGGCGTGCATCGCCTCACTCACGATGTACTCACGCAGCATCGGGCCCACCGCGGCCAGGCCGTCGCCACCGCGGGCGAACGGTGTGCGCCCGGAGCCCTTGAGGTGCACGTCGCGCAGGTGGCCGTCCGCGTCGACGATCTCACCGAGCAGGAGTGCGCGCCCGTCGCCGAGACGCGGGGCGAACCCGCCGAACTGGTGGCCGGCATAGGCCTGCGCCACCGGAGTCGCGCCACTGGGCACCAGATTACCGATCAGCAGAAGCAGCCCCTCGGAACCGCGCAGGAACCCGGGGTCCATGCCTAGCTCGGCGGCCAACGGCTCGTTGAGCACGAGCAGTCGCGGGTCTGGAGCCTCCTCCGCCTGCCAGGGAAGGGCCATCTCCGCAAACTCTCGGGCGAAGCGGCCGTCAAAGGTAACGGTTGATTGGGCTGGGGCGCTCATCCATCAAGACTACCCGCGACACCGTGACCGGTGTCGCTGGCCGCGTCCCCGCGCCAGGTTGCCTGGCTTACTTGCAGCCCGCCAGAATTCCGGCGATGGCGTCGTGTTCGCCCTGGGTCATCCAGAGGCCGTACTTGGCCTTCACGGCCGTCTGGCGGGCGACGTACTCGCACCGGAACGCCCTGTTCGGCGGCAGCCAGGTGGCGGCGTCCTTGTCCGACTTGGCACCGTTGGTCGGGCCGTCGGCAGCCATCAGGTTCAGCGGGTCGTTGGCGAACAGCCTGCGCTGCTCGGCAGTGAGCTGCTGGGCGCCTTTCTGCCAGGCGTCGCTGAGCGGGATGATGTGGTCGATTTGGACCTCGGAGCTGGTGTCGGCGCCGCGAACGAAGCTGATGGTCTTGCCGGTGTACTTGTCGGCCAGCATGCCGGTGGCCACGACACAGCCATTGGTCCCGGGCCTGAACGTCTCCCCCGTGAGGTCGCGGGCGAGTACATCGTTCCTCGTATCGCAGCCGTTACGGTCGACGTCGGCCCAGGCGGGACCGAATTCCCCGCGGCTGTAACCGGTCTTCGGAGCCCTGCCCTTCACCGGGATGGAGCCCAGCTGGGCCAGCGCGGCGGCGCTCTCCCCGGGAGCCGCGGAGGAGGCGCCGGGTGCCTCGCTGGCCGAGGCCGGTGGGGTCCGGACGGCGTCGGCCAGCTTGGCTCCGGCGCTGGCGGCGGCATCACAGCCGGCCAGGGAACCTGCAAGGAGCAGGCTGGTAAGGATGGTCAGGGTTTTGGTGGCGGCGGAGCGGGAAATCTTGATGCCTCTCATAGACACGGGGAAATGAACAGGCTACCCTCGGCAGCCGCCCTGCCACGACAGGCACGACGATGGCGCCTGTCACAGCCGTCGCCGGGCGGGCGCTGAAGGGGCAATCCCGGCTCTGGAATTCGAGGGTCGGGCATGCGAGCCTAGTCCCATGGACAAAGCAGCCTTGGAAGAGGCCGTGCGCCTGGCCGCGGACACGGAACGCATGGCCGCGGCCGACTACCGCCGGGAAATCGCCGAGCTCGATGCCACGGGGGTGGATCAGCTCACACCCAAGGGCAGGGTCTGGGTCATCGCGTATGACGACCTCAAGGCCGCCCAGGACGCGTATGAATATGACGTCGGTCCGAACGAATGACCCGGAGGGTGTGGCCCGGCCCTTCTTGGACGAGAACCGCAGGGCTATGCTCAACCCAACAACGGGAATCGGGGTATTCATGGGATTGCCTGCGGTACAAATGCGCCAGGGCACCCGCTACAACCGTCTTGCCATCGCTTCACTGGCCTTGGCCGGGCTGGCCGCGATAGGCACCATCCTCGCGAGCGTAGGGGTAATCGCGGTCTTCGCCGTCGGTGCCGGGCACGTCTCGCTTAACCAGATCAAGGTAGGAGGAGAGCGGGGCCGCGGGCTGGCGGTCACCGCCCTCGTCATCGGCTACGCGATCGCCGTCGTCGCGCTCATTTCCACCCTCTATTTCGCCGCAAGCTTTGCGGTACAGCAGCAGTAGCTGGCCGTCAGCCGGACCTGCGCCGCCGGGTGCTGGCCGTGACCGTGAATTTCGGGTTTCTGCCGACCTCTCGGGTGGGGCCGATCAGGCGTTCCAGCGCAGGCTGGTAGTGCAGGTGGCTGTTGAACACCGTCCAGAGTTCCCCGCCCGCTGCCAGGACCCGCCCCGCCGCTTCGATCATCTTGATTCCGGCCCCGGCGTGGACGGCGGCCCCGAGGTGGAAGGGCGGGTTGAGCAGGATCAGATCCGCGCTCCCCTCGGGCAGCGAGCTCATGGCGTCGTCCTGGAGCACGTCGATCTGTGCCTCAAGCCCGTTGGCGCGGGCCGTCGCCAGGGCGGAGTCGACGGCGGCCGCAGACTGGTCCGTGGCGGTGACCCTGGCATCCGGGTTGCTGCGGGCGTACACGGCGGCCAGGATTCCCGTGCCGCAGCCCAGGTCGACGGCGTGCCGGGCCTGCGGCATCTCCGGCAGGAAACCCAGTAGGAACCGGGTTCCGATGTCCAGGCCGGTACCGGCAAAGACGGCGCCACGGGCGCAGACCGTCAGTCCCAGTTCGGCGTTTGCCTCGGTGACGGGGAAGGGCGGCGGGCCCTGGACCGGCTTGGGACCGCGCGCCAGCAGGATCCTCGACTTCTGCCGGGCGAGCTGGGGCTGGACCTCGTGGAAGTAGCGGTCCAGTACCGCGTTCATGCCACGGCTCATGTGTTTGATCCGCCCGCCGGCCAGCAGCACAACGTCGGCAGCGGCGTGGCGGGCGACGGCGTCGGCGATTTCCTCCAGCTCGGCCAGGGACTTGGGCAGCTGGACCAGCACGACGGACGCGCCCTCCAGCAGGGCGGCCCCGAGCGGGAGCTGCTCAAAGCCCCCTGCGATGCCCAGGGCGCCGGCATTGTGGCGAAGCGCGCGCTCACCGGTGATGAGGTCCTGGTGCACCCGGACGGTGCCGTTGCCGGCCAGCGGTTCCGGCGCGGGAGCGTCCGGCCTCGAAGCGTGGAGGGCGCCGAGCGTCAGGGCGCCGTAGCGGTCCCCCACCACGGCAAGCCGGCTTCCGGGGCCCCGTAGCCCGGCCGCAGTGTCCAGCAGGAGCCTGTCCGTAGCGTCCCAGGCCTGCAGGTTGTCCGCTTCGACGTCCGGGAACCTCCTCAGCCGGGAGAAGAGAGATTCGAGATTGTTGTCCGCCACGCGCGAGCTGCCGCCTATTCTGTTCAGGCTGTTGGATTCAGGGTTCTGGAAAGGCCGTATGGGCCGGGCCGTTTTGATCGGGGCCGGGGTCCCCTGCAAATCTACCGGACGGCCCCCGGCCCCCGGCGCCCGCCGGTGCCGGGCGCTGCCCCGCCAGCATCCGGACGATGCCCGTCACGGCGGCCCTGCCGGCCCGGTTGGCGCCGATGGTGGACGAGGACGGCCCGTAACCGACCAGATGGACGCGCGGCTCCGCAGCCACCTGTGTACCGTCCATGGCGATTCCGCCGCCGGGGCCGCGCAGGTGGAGCGGAGCGAGGTGTTCGAGTTCGGCCCGGAAGCCGGTGGCCCACAGGATCACGTCGGCGGCGAGGAAGCCGCCATCGGCCATCCGCACGCCGTCGGGCTCAATCCCGCTGAACATCGGATGCCGCTCCAGGACGCCGCGGGCGGCGGCAGCGCGCAGGGCCGGGGTCCAGATCAGCCCGGTCACGGCGACGACGCTCTGGGGCGGGAGTCCCTGGCGCACGCGCTCCTCCACGAGGGCGACGGCGTCGTGGCCCGCCTGCCGGTCGAAGGGAACGTCCCGCCATACCGGCTCGCGCCGCGTGAACCAGGTGGTGGTGGTGGCCTGGGAGATCTCGTCGAGCAGGCCGACGGCCGAGATGCCGCCGCCGACCACAATCACGTGCTGGCCGCGGAACTCTTCGGCCGAGGCGTAGTCAGCAACGTGCAGCTGCCGGCCCCGGAAGCTCGACTGGCCCGGGTAGATGGGCCAGAAGGGCCGGGTCCAGGTGCCGGTGGCGTTGATCACGGCCCGGGCAGACCACTCGCCGCGGGAGGTGGTGATCCTCAACCGTCCGGCCGGCTCCGCGTCCTCGCGGCGCACGGCCTGGACCTTGACGGGCCGTTCGATGGCCAGGCCCAGTTCGCGTTCGTAGCCGCCGAAGTACCGGGTGAGGAAGCTGGAGCTTGCCTCGGCCGGGTCCACGGCCGGCTGCACGATGCCGGGCAGATCGCTGATGCCGTTCACCGTGGCCATGAGGAGGCTTTTCCAGCGGTGCCGCCAGGCCCCGCCGGGACCGTCTTCGGCGTCGAGCACGGTGTAGCTTCTCGGCAGCTTGGCTTCGGCCGG
>JAODMV010000361.1 GCA_025464875.1 Arthrobacter sp.
GGGCGGGAAGGCCATCAGGACCAGGATGGCGGTGACCAGCGTGTTCCAGGTGAAGATCGGCATCCGCCACATCGTCAGGCCGGGGGCGCGCATGCAGATGATGGTGCTGATGAAGTAGACCGCACCAAGGATGGTCCCGAAGCCGGAGAGCGCCAGGCCGAAGACCCAGAGGTCACCGCCCACACCGGGGCTGAACGTGGTGTCGGACAACGGTGCGTACGCAAACCAGCCGAAGGACGCAGCACCCTGCGGGGTGATGAATCCGGACACCGCGATGGTGGAGCCGAAGAGGAAGAACCAGAAGGCCAGCGCGTTCAGTCGCGGGAACGCGACGTCGGGAGCACCGATCTGGAGCGGCATGATGACGTTGGCGACGCCGGCGAACAGCGGCGTCGCGAACATCAGCAGCATGACCGTGCCGTGCATGGTGAACAACTGGTTGTACTGCTCTTTGGTCTGCAGGATCTGCATGCCGGGCTCGAACAGCTCGGCGCGGATCAGCAGCGCCATGACGCCGCCGAAGCAGAAGAACACGAAGGACGCGATCAGGTACATGTACCCGATGGTCTTGTGGTCAGTAGAGGTGATCCAGTTGACGACGATGCGCCCCTTGGACTTGGGAACTACGGGAGCCTCGAGGATCCCGACGGGTTGAGCATATGTGGTTGCCAAGTCGCTTCCCTTACTTCGTTTCGTTCAGGTTCGGGTTGCGGTCGTACTCTGGACCCAGCAGGCCGGTATTGCCGGCCTGGCGCAGCTGCTCCAGGTGGGCGGTGAACTCCGACTCGGAGACAACCTTGACGCGGAACAGCATTTCGGAATGGTACTCGCCACAGAGTTCGGCGCACTTACCGTCGTAAGTGCCCTCTTTGGTGGGGGTGAACCTGATGTAGTTGGTCTTGCCCGGGATCATGTCGCGCTTCTGCAAGAAGGCGGGAACCCAGAAGGAGTGGATGACGTCGCGGGAGTTGAGCTCCAAATCGACGGACTTGTTCACCGGCAGGTACAGCGTGGGCAGTTTTTCCTTGTCCACGGCTTCGCCGGTCAGGTTCATCTGGACGCCGGCCTCGTGCACGTCGGCGGGGATCACGTCACCCTGCTTGTAGTTGAAGTCCCATGCCCACTGCTTGCCGCGGACGTCAACGACGACGTCGGCAGGCTGGGAACGGTTGTAGATCGCCTGCTGGTCGCGGTCGGTGAAGTAGAAGAACACCAGGACCATGAACAGCGGGATCGTGAGGTAGAACACCTCAAGCGGCAGGTTGAAGCTGGTCTGACGGGGGAAACCTACGGTGCCCTTGCGCCGCCGGTAGGCGACGATGCACCAGATCATGAGGCCCCACGTGATGACACCGACGACCAGCGCGGCTATCCATGAGTTGACCCAGAGGTCCATGATGCGGTCAGTGTGGTTGGTGGTGCCACGCTCGGTGGGCAACCACCCTTTCTGTACCTCTGGTGAACATCCAGTCAAAGCCAACGCGCCGGCTAGTGCCAAGCCAGTGATCGTAGAGATCTTTTTGCGTCGGCTGCCGGTTCGGTTCTGCGAACTCACAGACGGCCCTTCCTACTTGTTGCTGTCGCCCGGGCCGCCAGCGGCGGTCAGGGCACACTAAAAGTTTTACTACTCGGTGTAGAGCTTACCGCTACCCAGGAGTTTTCGCGCGCATGTGCGCGCCGTGCGTCGGGACCCTTGTTCAGGGCCCGCCAGCCGTGACCGGGACGGCACTAAGGCCGGGCACGCCGCCCGGCCTTAGTGGAAGGAATCACCGCAGGCGCAGGAACCGCCCGCATTCGGGTTATCGATGGTGAAGCCCTGCTTGGAGATGGTGTCCTCGAAGTCGATGCTGGCCCCGGAGAGGTAGGGGACGCTCATCTTGTCGACAACGACTTCCACGCCGTCGTAGTCGCGCACGGCGTCTCCGTCGAGCAGCCGCTCGTCGAAGTAGAGCTGGTAGATCAGGCCGGAGCAACCGCCCGGCTGCACGGCAACGCGGAGGCGCAGATCGGTGCGGCCTTCCTGCTCCAGGAGGCTCCGGACCTTGCCGGCCGCGACGTCGGTCAGCTTGACCTCGTGGCTGGCCAGCTCCTGGGCCGCCGCGGCGGTGGTGTCGGCGCTGTTTTCATTGGTTGTAGTGCTCATGGCCTACCTTCTTACGACGGTGGTGGCGGCTCCGCTGGCGCGGGGCCCGCCCCTACTTAAACGGTATGGGCTATAGCTACATGCTACGTCGATCAGCGGTGTAGCTCTAACTCCTGACGTAACCGCGGCAACCCGCCGGATGTTCCCCGGGAACGCGGCCAGGAACGGCTGCTCAGGCGACGCCCTCCTCGTTCAAGCGGGCCAGCAGAAGCGCTTCGGCGAGGATCGCGTTCCGGAAGTCACCGAGGTGGAGGGACTCGTTGGCGCTGTGTGCGCGGGAATCCGGATCTTCCACCCCGGTGACCAGGATCTGCACCGCCGGATACATCTCGGCCAGATCGGCGATGAAGGGAATCGAGCCGCCGATCCCCATTTCCACGGCCGGCACGCCCCACGCCTCCCCGAGGGCCCACATGGCCAAGCGGGCGGCCTTGGAGCCGGTGTCCGCGAGGAAGGAGTTGCCGCTCTCCCCCGGGGTGAAGACGACCTGGGCCCCGAAGGGCGCATTGCCTTCGACATGGTTGCGCACGGCTTCCATCGCGTCGGCGGGGTCCTGCCCGGGAGCCAGCCTCAGGCTGAACTTGGCACGCGCCGTCGGCAGGAGCGTGTTGGAGGCGACGTCCACCGCCGGGGCGTCGAACCCGATGATGGACAGGGCCGGCTTGGTCCACAGCCGCGAGGCGATGGTGCCCGTGCCGGCGAGCCGAACGCCGTCGAGCACCGACGCGTCGGCACGGTATTCCTCCTCGGTCAGGTCCACTCCCACGTCGTCCCGGCCGACCAGGCCCTGGACCGCGACGTTGCCCTCGGCGTCGTGCAGGGTCGCGATCAGCCGCGAGAGCAGGGTCGGGGCGTCCAGGACCGGTCCGCCGAACATGCCGGAGTGCACGGCGTGGTCCAGGACCCTGACCTCGATCGTGCCGTCCACCAGGCCGCGCAGGCTGGTGGTCAGCGCCGGTACGCCCACCTTCCAGTTGCTGGAGTCGGCCACCACGATCACATCGGCGCGCAGGAGTTCCCGGTGTGCCTGCAGGAAGGACCGGAACGTCGGTGAGCCGGCTTCCTCCTCGCCTTCGAAGAAGAAGGTCACGCCGAGGCCGAGCTCGTCCCCCAGCACCCGGGTCAGCGCGGAATACGCGGCGACATGGGCGAGGATCCCGGCCTTGTCATCCGCGGCGCCGCGGCCGTAGAGGCGCCCCTCGCGTTCGACGGCGGTGAACGGTTCGGTTTCCCACAGCGCCAGGTCCCCCGCGGGCTGGACGTCGTGGTGGGCGTAGAGGAGGACGGTCGGCCGTCCCTCGGCGGCCGGCCGGCGGGCCACGACGGCCGGGCCGCCGGGCGTTCCGTCTTCCTTGTCGCAGCGCAGGATTTGGACGTCGTCGAAGCCGCTGGCGCGTACCAGCTCGGCGACGGCCTCGGCGCCCTGGTTCAGCGGGGCGGGATCGAAGCTGGGCCAGGCGATCCCGGGTATCGCGACGAGTTCCTTCAACTGGCCGATCGTTGCCTCGAACGATTCCGTGACGGCCCGGCGGAGGGCCTCGGCGTCGAAGCTTCCGACGCGGCCGGCGGCGGGCTGCGGGTTCTCCGCACGTAATGAAGTCATGGCCAAAACACTACCCGTGTCCGGAATCACTCCAACAGCGCCGCCGGTTGCGACCACCGGACCCCGGGCTGCTGTTCCGCCGCCCCGGGGCATCCGGGCTGCACGCGGGAGAACATGACGCGGCGTGATGTGGGCCGCAACCGCGCCCGCGGCTGCGGGGTATTCTGTAGGGGTGTTTGGACGTAAAAAGGAAGCGCCAACGGCGCAGGACATAGTTGACCAGCAGGCGGCCGAGGCTTCGGCCCGGGAGGCCGCCACAGGCAAGGGCGCACCCACGCCCAAGCGCAGCGCACAGGTGGCGGCCCGCAAGCGGCCGCTCGTCCCGGAGGACCGCAAGGCATCCAAGGCCGCCGAGCGCGCGGCCATCCAGGACCAGCGGCTCAAGATGCGGCAGGCCATGGACACCGGCGATGAGAAGTTCCTGCCGCTGCGGGACAAGGGGCCGCAGAAGCGCTTTGCCCGCGACTACGTGGACGCCCGCTTCAGCCTCGGCGAATACCTGATGTTCGGCGCCCTGGTGTTCGTTGTCATCTCGCTCCTCGTGCCCGCCTCCAGCGAACAGATGATCTACGTCCTGGGCGGTTTCTGGGCCATGTTCCTGGCCGTCTTCGTGGACGTCTTCATCCTGTCCCGCAAGCTGAAGAAGCGTCTGAGCGAGAAATTCGGCGAGGTCGAACGAGGAACCGTCTGGTACGGCTCCATGCGCGCGCTGCAGTTCCGTCGCCTGCGCCTGCCCAAGCCCCTGGTCAAGCGCGGAGAGTACCCCGCCTGACCCTTTCCCGGCCATTGAGGAGCCCCCGGCAGCCGGACTGCCGGGGGCTGTTTCGTCTGCCCCGAGCCCGGCGCAGGGGCTACCGCCTCCGGAGGCTAGCGCCGGACCGGCTGCTTGGCCAGCTCGCGGTTGATCCGCGCCGCCCAGAAGGGCCCCTCATAGAGGAATGCCGTGTAGCCCTGCACCAGGGTGGCGCCGGCGTCGAGCCGTTCCCGGACGTCCTGCGCCGACTCGACGCCGCCGACGGAGACGAGGGTCAATTCGCCGCCGGTGGCGGCCGTCAGCCGTGCCAGCACTTCGAGGGAGCGGTTCTTCAGCGGCGCCCCGGACAGGCCGCCGGCTCCGCAGGCCTCGATCCTGTCGGCGCCGGAGACGAGCCCGCTGCGGTCAATCGTCGTGTTGGTGGCGATGATGCCGTCCAGCTTCAGGTCCATGGCCAGGCGTGCGACGTCGTCGACGTCCTCGTCGCTGAGATCCGGCGCGATCTTGACCAGCAGCGGCACGTGGCGGCCGGCGGCATGGTCCGCTTCCTCCCCCACGGCCTTGAGCAGCGGGCGCAGCGTCTCCACATCCTGGAGCAGTCGCAGCCCGGGCGTGTTCGGGGAACTGACGTTGACCACGAGGTAGTCCGCCGCGGGGGCCAGGCTCCGGGCGCTGAGCAGGTAGTCGGCCACGGCATCCTCGAGTTCCACCACCTTGCTCTTGCCGATGTTGACGCCGATCACGGGGCGAACCGCCCGGTGGCGGCGCTGCAGGGCGGCGCGGGCGGACCTGAGGCGGGGCGCGACGGCGGCGGCGCCGTCGTTGTTGAACCCCATCCGGTTGATCACCGCCCGGTCCTCGATCAGGCGGAAGAGCCTGGGGGCGGGGTTGCCGGGCTGGGCCTGTCCGGTGATGGTGCCCACTTCCACGTGGCCGAAGCCGAGTTCGGTGAGCGCCTCAATGCCGTGGCCTTCCTTGTCGAAGCCGGCCGCCAGTCCGAATGGTGACGGAAATGTCAGGCCGAACGCCTGGGTCTGCAGGGACTCGGCGGGGGCGGTGAACCTCTGCAGCAGCCGTCCCGCACCGGAGCTGTGGACGAGTCGGATGGCCTTGAAGCCGATCTGGTGGGCGCGTTCGGCGTCCATCCACGAGAAGGCCAGCCGGAAGAAAATCGGATATACGCGCATGGCTCTAGTTTTGCGGAACGGGTCCGTCCAGACCAAACCCGGGCGCCCGCACTGCCCCGTGTGACAGCCCGCGGAAGCGGAGGCTGCGCGCTCCGGCGGCCGCCGCAGCGGGTTAGCATGAAGCCATGACCAGCACTGACGGGCACCGCCTGGAATGGCAGCCGGACATCCTGGGGGACGACTTCGAAGCCTGCGCTTTCCAGGCGGCGGGCGCGGACGGCGTGCGACGGACCGCCACCTTGGTCCGGCACGTCCCCCGCTGGAGGACTCCCGGCCGGACCCGCGCAGGCGCCGGCGCGGGCGCGGGAGACGCCGGCCGGGAACCGCAGGGGGCCGTGCTGTACCTGCATGGCTGGAGCGACTATTTCTTCAACGCGGAGCTGGCGGACTTCTGGACGGGCCAGGGCTTCGAATTCCTTGCCCTGGATATGCACAACCACGGCCGGAGCCTGGGCCGGGGGACGCACGGCGGCTACGTGGCCGACCTGGACGACTACGATGCCGAGATCACTGCGGCGATCGACATGATCGCGACGCTGCAGCCGGAGGGTTCCGCTCCACCGCCCCTGACTCTGATGGGACATTCGACGGGCGGGCTGATTGCGGCGCTGTGGGTCAGCCGCCACCCCGGGGTGGCCGCGCAGCTGGTCCTCGACAGCCCCTGGCTGGAAGTGCACGGCAGCCCCGCCCTCCGCCGTGCCGCCCGGACCATGCTGGAGCCGTTCGCCCGGTTCTGGCCCGAGTCGGTGATCCGCCTCCCTGAGCGCGGGTTCTATTGGCGCAGCATCAGCAGTTCAGCGGACGGCGAATGGTCCGTGGACGAGAGTTTCCGGCCGCCCAACGCCTTTCCAATCCGTGCCGGCTGGCTCGGTGCCGTACTCGCCGGCCAGGCCAGGGTGGCCCGCGGGCTGAACATCGAGGTCCCCGTCCTCGTGCTTATCTCCAACGCCAGCGCCAACGGGATGACGTGGAAGGAGTCCATGCGCCGCACCGACGCGGTGCTGGATGTGAACACGATCGCCCTGCGCGCCCTGAGCCTGGGCCGTACCGTGACCCTGGAACGGATCGATGGCGCCCTGCACGGCGTGTTCCTGTCCGCGCCCCGCGTCCGCGCGGACGCCTACGCCCGGCTGTCGCGCTGGATCCGGGCCTACGTCCTAGCCGAACGGCGCGAACCAATGACCGAGCGCGATAGCCCGGACTAGGCGCCGGGGCTGCTGCCGGCCGGGGCGGCGTCGATGGCCCCGCCGTAGCGGCGGTCCCGCTGGGCGTAGATCTCGACGGCGTCCCACAGCGTGCGCCGGTCCACGTCCGGCCAGAGCGTATCCATGAAGACGAACTCGGCGTACGCCGACTGCCACAGCAGGAAGTTGGAGAGCCGCTGCTCGCCGGAGCTGCGCAGGAACAGGTCCACGTCCGGCAGCTCGGGTTCATCCAGGTACTTCTGGATGGTCTTCTCGGTGATGGCCCCGGGCTTGAGCCGCCCCGCTGCGACCTCCTCCGCGATCGCGGTCACGGCGTCGGCGATCTCGGCGCGGCCGCCGTAGTTGACGCACATGTTCAGGGTGCACGTGCTGTTGCCCCGGGTGTACTCCTCGGCCTCTTCCAGCTCGCGGATCACCGAGCCCCACAGCTTCGGGCGCCTGCCGGACCAGCGGATGCGGACCCCCCATTCGTCCAGCTGGTTCCGCTGGCGGCGCAGCACGTCCTTGTTAAAGCCCATCAGGAAGCGGACCTCCTCGGGCGAACGGCGCCAGTTCTCGGTGGAGAAGGCATAGACGCTGACGTGCTCGATCCCTAGCTCGATCGCGCCGGCCATGACGTCCAGCAGGGCCGGTTCGCCCGCCTTGTGGCCCTCGACCCGGGGCAGGCCCCGCTGGTTTGCCCAGCGGCCGTTGCCGTCCATGACGATCGCGACATGCCGCGGAACGAATTCCACCGGAATGGCGGGCGGCACGGCACCGGAGGGATGCGCATAGGGAGGCGCGACCGGGGTGTTGCGTCGCCGGGCGGGACTCTTCTTTCCGGCGTTCTTTGCCGAGTTTTTTACTGAGTTCTTTTCTAAATTTCTTCCGAGGTTTCTTCCCAAGGCCACAGTTAAGTTCGCTCCACATGTTTGAGGGATTTCAGGACACGTTCCAGATGCCATTGCAGGTAGCTGGCCAC
>JAODMV010000393.1 GCA_025464875.1 Arthrobacter sp.
TTCGCCGCCGCCCCGGACCTGGACATCACCTCCGTCGCGTGCCCTGCGTTCGTGCCCTATGTCGAGGCCGGGATCACCACCGGCCCGGAACTGCTCGCCGTCGCCCGCGACTACCTGGCACCGCTCAGGGCCGCCGGCGTGGACACCGTGGTGCTCGGCTGCACCCACTACCCGCTGCTCACCGGCGTGATCTCCTACGTCATGGGGGAGGACGTCACCCTGGTCTCGAGTGCCGAGGAAACGGCCAAGGACGTCTACCGGGCCCTGGCTTCGCGCGGCCTGGAGCGGCTCGACGCCGCCGCTCCCGAGCACAACTTCATCGCCACCGGCGATGCCTCCGCGTTCGAGACCCTCGCCCGCCGCTTCCTCGGCCCCGAAGTCCTGAGCGTGCGCCACGTGGACCATGTGGCGGCCCAGTACCCCACCGGCAGCCTCGCCCGGATCACCCCAGAAATGATCGCCGCCGCCCAGGCCGAATCCCGCCGTCCGCGGATCTCCAACTTCGTTGGGGGTTCCGGCCTGTGAAGCTGACCATCGTTGGCTGTACCGGATCCTTTCCGGGGCCGGGCTCGCCGGCGTCGTGCTACCTGCTGACCGCCAACGACGGCGAGCGGGACTGGAAGATCGTGCTGGACATCGGCAGCGGCGCCCTCGGCGCCATCCAGCGGTACACGGACCTCGAGGACATCGACGCCATCTTCCTCACCCACCTGCATCCGGACCACTGCATGGACCTGTGCGGGCTCCATGTCGCGGTGCGCTGGAAGCCGGGCGGCTGGGGCCGCGGCCGGATTCCGGTCTGGGGACCGGCCGCCACCGCTGACCGGATGGCTACGGCGTACGGTCTGGAGCTGGACCCGGGGATGCACGAGGAATTCGACTTCAGCAACTGGGCCGAGCGCAAGCCCGTGACCATGGGCCCGTTCACCGTAACGCCGTACGCCGTGAACCACCCGGTGGAAGAGGCCTACGCGCTCCGCGTGGAGGTCACCGAGCCGGGCATGGACGGCACGCCGGTGACCCGCGTCCTGAGCTATTCGGGGGACACGGACTCCTGCAGCGACCTTGAAGACGCGGCCCGCAACGCCGACCTGTTCCTCTGCGAGGCGGCGTTCGAGGAAGGGCGCGACGACGGGATCAAGGACGTCCACCTGACCGGCAAACGGGCCGGGGAGGCGGCCGCGGCCGCCGGCGCGCGGCGCCTGCTCCTGACCCACATTCCGGTGTGGACCTCGCCGACGACGGTCATGGCCGAGGCCAAGCAGGTCTTCGCCCGGGATGTGGCCGTGGCGGTGGCAGGCGTGCACTACACCATCTGAGCACCCCGGCCCCGGCTCCCCGCCGCGGAGCGGCCGCGCCACAGCGTCTCGGCATGTCGATAAGCTAAGGACATGACTTCCGAAGCCCTTACCGCCCCCGTCATCCGCGCCGACGGCCGCACCCCCGATCAGCTCCGGCCGATCAGCATCACCCGAGGCTGGTCCAAGCAGGCCGAAGGTTCGGCCCTGATCGAGTTCGGCAACACCCGGGTCCTGTGCACCGCTTCGCTGACCCAGGGCGTCCCGCGCTGGCTCAAGGGGGAGGGCCGCGGCTGGGTGACCGCTGAATACGCCATGCTTCCCCGCGCCACCAACACCCGCTCCGACCGTGAGTCCGTCAAGGGCAAGATCGGCGGCCGCACGCACGAGATCTCCCGGCTGATCGGCCGCTCGCTGCGCTCCATCATCGACACCAAGGCCCTGGGCGAGATCACCATCGTGCTGGACTGCGACGTCCTGCAGGCCGACGGCGGCACCCGCACCGCGGCCATCACCGGCGCGTATGTCGCGCTCGCCGATGCCATCCGCTTTGCCCGCGACAACAAGATGCTGGCCCGCAACGCCCAGCCCCTGATCGACACCATCGCCGCCGTCTCCGTCGGCATCATCGACGGCGTCCCGATGCTGGACCTTCCGTATGTCGAGGACGTTCGGGCCGAGACCGACATGAACGTCGTGGTCACCGGGTCCGGCAAGTTCGTTGAGGTCCAGGGCACGGCCGAGGGCGCCCCCTTTGACCGGGACGAGCTGAACAAGCTGCTGGACCTGGCGCTGCTGGGCACCGAGCAGCTCGCCGCCATCCAGCGCGAAACGCTGGCGGAAGCCCCGTGACCGGACACCCCGCCCCGGTGCTGGTGCTCGCCACGCACAACAAGGGCAAACTCCGGGAACTCCGCGAACTGCTGCGCGGCCAGGTGCCCGGGCTCGACGTCGACACGCAGGTGGTCGACGCCGGCGCCGTCGGTGCGCCCGACGTCGCCGAGACCGGGGTGACGTTCGCCGAAAACTCGCTCCTGAAGGCGCGGGCGGTTGCGGAGGCGACCGGGCTGGTGGCGATCGCGGACGACTCCGGGCTCGCCGTGGACGTGCTGGGCGGTGCGCCCGGGATCTTCTCGGCACGGTGGGCGGGCCGCCACGGCGACGACGCCGCGAATCTTCAGCTGCTGCTGGCCCAGCTGGCCGACGTGCCGGAGGAGTACCGCGGCGCCGCCTTCGTCTGCGCCGCGGCGCTGGCCGTGCCGGGCTCCGGTCCCGACGGGGGACGGGAAGTGGTGGAGTACGGGCAGCTGGAAGGGACGCTCCTGCGCGAACCGCGGGGCGAGGGCGGCTTCGGCTACGACCCGGTCTTGCGCCCGACGGGCCTGGACCGCAGCTGTGCTGAGTTGAGCTCCGAGGAGAAGAACGCCATCAGCCACCGCGGCCACGCCTTCCGGGCGCTGCTGCCGGCGATCGTGGAGGCGTTGGCGGGGAAGTAGCTTAAACGCCGAAGGCGCCCCACGCTGTGGGGCGCCTTCGGTGTTTAAGAACACTTAGGGGGTCTTGCGTTCGTCTTCGGGCTCGTGCTCCTCGATGAACTCCTCGACGACGTCCGTGCCGTACTTCTCGGCCTGGCGCTTGGCGATGAAGCCGCGGACAACTTCGATGAAGATCGGGACGACGGAGACCAGCACGATGGCGATGAAGATGATGTCCAGGTTTTCGCGGACCCACGGCACCCTGTTGCCGAGCACGTAGCCCAGCAGGGTGACGCCGCCGCCCCAGAGCAGGGCGCCGATGACGTTGTAGAGGAAGAACTTCTGCTTGTTCATCTGGGCCACGCCGACAATCACGGGAACGAAGGTCCGGATGATCGGGACGAAGCGGGCCAGGATCAGCGCCTTGCCGCCGTGCTTTTCAAAGAACGCGTGGGCTTTCTCCACGTTTTCCCGCTTGAACAGCTTGGAATTTGGCTTGTTGAAGATGGCCGGGCCGGCCTTGGACCCGATCAGGTAGCCGGTCTGGTTCCCGAGGATCGCGGCGACGATGATCAGCGCGGCAAAAGCCCAGATGTTGAACTTGATCGTGCCGGTGGCGACGAGGAGTCCGGCTGTGAACAGCATGGAATCACCCGGCAGGAAGAAGCCGACCAGCAGGCCGGTCTCCGCGAAGACGATCCCGCAGACCAGGAGCACAACCCACGGCGCGAGGGCAGGATCGGCCAGGAAGATTTGGGGGTTGAGCCAGTCGGGCAGGAAGGAGGCCATGTGCGGCTGCACGGGGCCGGCCCCTCCAAATGCGGACACGGCAAGGTCACTCAATGCTAAAAGGTTCACCCGTTAAGGGTACTTGACGGCCGCCGTCGGGCAGTTCGGCAGCAGTGACGGCGGGCTGGCAGGCGGGCGGCGGTGCCGACCGCCCCGCAATCCGGCGGTAAAGTTGAGCCGTGGCTTTGGACTTTACGGCGATCGACTTTGAGACCGCGAACGGCTTCCGCGGTTCACCGTGCGCTGTTGGCCTGAGCAAGGTCCGCGGTGGCGTCGTGGTCGAGGAGGCCTCCTGGCTGATGCGGCCGCCCGAAAACCATGACCGTTTCGACCACCACAATGTCCGCATCCACGGCATCCGGCCGGAGCAGGTGGCCGGGCTGCCCCGCTTCGGCGAACTGTTCCCTGAAATCGGTGCCTTCATCGGCGACGACGTGCTCGCCGCCCACAACGCCGCCTTCGACCTCGGCGTGATCCGCTCCGGCCTGGAGGTATCGGGCCTGCCCGGCCCGGCCTATGACTATGTCTGCACGGTGATGCTGTCCCGCCGCTGCTACTCGCTCGTGTCCAACTCCCTGCCGTACGCGGCCGAGGAAGCCGGCGTCCCGCTGGTCAACCACCATGACGCGGCCGAGGACGCCAGGGCATGCGCGGGAATCCTGATTGACATTGCCGCCCGCAACGGCGCCGGCAGCATCGCCGAACTGTATCTCTCGCTGGGCCTGACCGTGTCCCACCAGCCGGCCTTCGACCCCCTGCGCGACCCGCTGTCCAAGGCAACGCAATCTGCCCTGGAAGCCCTCGCGGGCGGAGCCGGGGGCCTCGCCGGCTCCGCGGGCCGCCCCTTCCAGGCGGGCTGGCCCGAGGAGGGCGCCAATCCGGCGCCCAACGCGGCCGCGGAGCCGGACCACCCCCTGTACGGCCAGACCGTGGTGTTCACCGGCGAGCTGGCGCTTCCCCGGCCCGAGGCGAAGATCCGCTCCGCCGAGCTCGGTGCCCGGCCCGAGAGCCGGGTCACGGCCCGCACCACGGTCCTGGTGGTCGGGGACGGGTTTGTCGCGGCGGACCTGCGGTCCGGCCGGCTTACCGGCAAGGCCCGGCGCGTCCTGGAGTTGCACGAGCGCGGGCGGCAGATCGAGGTCCTGTCCGAAGGCGAATTCCTGCAGATGCTCGGCGGCCACGTGGCCCCGGCCCCCGCCTGAGCCCTCGCCCGCCCGGCTCTGCCCGCGGTCACACGGCGCAACAAGCATTTCCACCGTGCCGCGCGTTCTCGCTAACCTAGAGCGATGAGCAAACCGCTGGATGCACCGACTCCCGTACTTGCCTCCCGGGGCGGCATCGACTGGCGGAAGGTCTTCGCGTTCCCTAATCCGGTGAACGAGTACGCCGCACGCATCACGGCCGGGCTGGTGGTGGTGCTGTCCGCGGTGACCCTGCTGACCGGCTTCGGCTGGGGGCTGGCCGTCATCGCGGCAGGCTTCTGGCTGCGCCTGCTGTTCGGCCCGCGGATCTCGCCGCTCGCACTGCTCTCGGTCAAGGTCCTGGCGCCGCGCCTGGGACGCACCCGGCTCGTCCCGGGGCCGCCGAAGCGCTTTGCGCAGGGCATTGGCGCCGCGCTCTCCACGGCGGCCGCGGTCCTGCTGGCCGCCGGCGCGGCGCCGGCCGCGTGGATCCTTCTCGCGGTCCTGATCGTCGCCGCCTCCCTTGAGGCGTTCGCCGGTTTCTGCCTCGGCTGCACCATCTTCGGATTCCTGCAGCGCCGCGGGCTCATTCCCGAGGACGTCTGCGAGGCCTGCAACAACATCTCGCTCCGGCGCCCCTAGCCTGCTCGGGTCCGGCAACCGCTCCGGCGCCCCTAGCCTGCTCGGCCGTCGGAGACCCGCTCAGGCGCCGGTAACCGCCGCCAGCCGCGACGCCATGCCCCGGATGACCTCCGGGGCCTCGAGCGAGCCGAGCCATCCGGCGGGCAGGCACTGCTCGCCGTAGAACGCCCCCAGGATGTTGCCCGCAATCGACCCGGTGGAATCGCTGTCCCCGCTGTGGTTCACCGCCAGGGCGACCGCCGCCCGGAAGTGGGCCTCCGCGTCCTCGGGGCCCGCCGCCGTCGTCTCCGGGACGGTGGCCAGCACCGCGTACAGCGCGACGGCGAGGGCCTCCTCGGCCACCCAGCCCTCGCCGAGCTCCCGGACCAGGTCTTCCGGGCTGAGTTGGGCCCCGGGTGTTCCGGCGCTGCCGGCGAGCCGCAAGGCCGCCTCCATCCGTTCGATGAGGGCCGGATCGGGTGCCTCGCCGTTGGGAAGGTTCCCGCCGCGCAGGTATCCCAGCGCATAGTCTGCGGCTTCGCGCAGTCCTTGTCCGGCGGTCAGGGCGTGTATGACCAGGCTGAAGGCGCCGGCGCTCTGCCGGGCCGAGGGGTGGCCGTGGGTGAGGGAGGCGGCATCGGCGCTGAGCTTGTAAACCGATGCGGGCGCGATGTGCGGGATCAGGCCGAACGGTGCCGAACGCATCACCGTGCCGCAGCCCTTCGAATCGGAGTTGACCGGCCGGTACACCGTGCCCATCTCGCCGGTGGCGAGTCCGCTCAGGCACGCATTGCCCGGCGCGCGGCGGTGCTTGAGGACGTCCTGGGTGTCAATCCACCGGGGAGGCTGGACCGGGGCCGAGGGCGGGACGGCGACGCCCTGGGTGCCGAGCCAGCGCAGGTACGCGAGCCACAGGCAGGCGTTGGTGTCCGCGCCCACCCCGCCGTTGGCCCATTCCAGCGCTTCCAGCAGGCCGTCCACGGTGTAGAGCGTCATCTGGGTGTCATCGGAGAAATGGCTCGCGGCCTCGAGCGCCGAAAAGTCCTGCAGCCCCGCGGGGCCGAACCTGGCGCGGACCACGGAGATGTCGTCGAACTCCACGGCGTACCCCAGCGAATCGCCCAGGGCTCCGCCGAGCAGGCAGCCGTGGATGCGGGACTCGTGGGAGGGGGCTGGCGAGGATGCGGGGGACTGTGCAGGGGTGCTGCCGGGCTCGGTGCTCATGACGTCAAATTTACCCCGGCAGCCCGCCGTCCACCGCCGCCAGCACGGTCCCGGCAGCGCACGGCCGCAGCATGGAGCGCCGCCGCGGCGCTGGGCCCTGGCCGCTAAGCTCAGACTCAGCGAACGTCCAGCCTCCGCTGGCAGACTGCTGGCGGACAGAACTACCGACCGGCGGCACGCCGCACGACCGGACCGTGAGCCGGCTTCCGGCCCAGAGCCGAGCAGCCGTAGACCCAAGCAAAGGAATTCCTGATCATGACCATGCCTGTGCCAGCCTCCGAGACCGGCGGCGCCCAGCCGCCTGCCGCCCGCGACGATTCGCTCCGGCCCGGCCTCGTTGCCCGGCTGTCCGCCGAGGCCCTCGGTACGCTGTTCGTCGTGGTCGCAGGCCTCGGCGTGCCGCTGTTCACCATCCCGCAGTCGAACCCGCTGTCCGCGTCGCTGGCCGCCGGCCTGGCGCTGACGGCGGCCATGCTGGCGTTCGGCTACCTCTCCGGCGGCCACTTCAACCCCGCGGTCACCGTAGGAAACGCCATTGCCGGCCGGATCCGGCTCGCGGAGGCCGCGGCCTACCTCGGCGCCCAGCTGGTGGGAGCGCTGCTCGGCGCCGTCGCCCTTTTCGCGGTCCTGCGCACCGTGCCCACGATCAGCGACACCCGGGCCGCCTTTGACACGGTCGCTGCCGGTTTCGGTGAGCACTCCGTCATCCAGGTCCCCATGGCCGGCGTGCTGCTGGTGGAGGTCCTCGGGGCCGCACTGCTGGTGGCCGTGTACCTGGGCAGCACCTCGGACCGCAACCCCGCCAGGATCGCGGCCCCCTTCGCCGTCGGCCTGACCCTGGCCGTGCTGCTGCAGCTCGGCCAGGCGACCGGAAACGTGCCCTTCAACCCGGCCCGCGCCACGGCGTCGGCCGTCTTCAGCAACGCGGACGCGCTCGGACAGCTGTGGCTCTTCTGGCTGGCGCCCCTGGTTGGCGCCGCCGTCGCCGGACTCGTCTTCCGCGGCTTCGCCTCGAGCACGGCACCGGCCGAGGCGCCGGCCGAGGTGCGGGCCGCCGCGGATTCCGGGCTGGAGCGCGAGGAAGACCACGAGCTTGCGGCCGACGAGGCCAGCGGTTCCGCCCCGGCTGACTCCGCCGGCGGCGCGCGCGGCGCCGACGAGGCCCGCGACTTCTTCGACGGCAAACGCGGAGAGTAGCTCCTGAACCGGCCGCAGCGCCGGTGGCAGACCTCACGGGCCCCGCCGGGCGGCGCTACTTTCGCCGCCCGGCGGGGCCCGGGGCATCTCTGCCGCCGGCGGTGTGCCGTGGCGCACGGCCTTTGGCGCAATAGTGTCGGTGGCAGCCGATACCGTAGGAACATGCGGTTACTGCACACCTCGGACTGGCATCTGGGCCGGTCGTTCCACGGCGTCGGGATGCTCGAAGCCCAGCGCGCCTTCGTTGACCAGCTCGTCACCTTCGTCCGGGACGAGTCAGTCGACGTCGTGCTCATCGCCGGCGACGTCTATGACCGCGCCCTGCCTTCCGTCGACGTCGTGGGCCTGCTCGACGACGCCCTGGTGCGCCTCACGAGCGCCGGCGCCCAAGTGGTACTGACCAGCGGCAACCACGATTCGGCCATCCGCCTGGGCTTCGCGTCACGGCTGTTGGAACGCGGGGGAGTGCACCTGCGCACGCGGCTCGCCGAGCTGGACCAGCCGGTGCTGTTTCCGCTCGCCGCCGGGGACGAGGCCGACGCTGACCCCGACACCGGTGCGGTGCTGGCCATTTACGGCATTCCCTGGCTGGAGCCTCGGCTGGTCGCCGAGCAACTGGGTGTCGAGACCGCCAGCCACTTCGAGGTCACGCGCGCGGCCACGGAACGGGTCCGGGCCGATCTGCGCACCCGGGCCGAGACCCGGACTGTCCACTCCGTGGTCCTGGCGCACACCTTTGCCAGCGGCGGGATCAGCTCGGACAGCGAGCGGGACCTGAGCATCGGCGGCGTGGGGGCGGTACCGCTGGATCTCTTCGACGGCTTCAGCTACACGGCGCTGGGCCACCTGCACGGCCGGCAGGAGCTCTCTCCCGCCGTGCGCTACTCCGGTTCGCCGCTCGCTTATTCCTTCTCCGAGGCCAAGCACAAGAAGGGCAGCTGGCTGGTAGACGTCGATGCGGCGGGCATCGGCGGCGTCCGCGAGGTGCTCTGGGATGCGCCGCGGACCCTCGCCGTGCTGCGGGGCAAGCTGGACGAGCTGCTTGGCGCGGAGGAACTCGCCTGGGCCGAGGCCGCCTACTGCCAGGTCACGCTGACGGACGCCCAGCGTCCCGCGCAGGCCATGGAGAGGCTGCGCGGCCGCTTTCCCGACACCCTGGTGCTCGGTTTCGACCCCGAGGGCGCCGGTGCCACGGCCAAGACCAGCTACAGCAGCAGACTCGCGGAAGCCGATGGGGACCTCTCCGTCTGCTGCGGGTTCCTTGAGCACGTCCGCGGCCGGGCCGCGAACGATGCCGAGGAAGCCGTTCTCGCCGAGGCCCTGGAAGCCGTGCGCCTGGAAGGGGTCTCCCGGTGAGGATCCACCGACTCGAGATCTCCGCGTTCGGCCCGTTCGCCGGAACCGAGCGCATCGATTTTGACGGCCTCAGCGCGCACGGATTGTTCCTGCTGAACGGCCCCACCGGCGCGGGCAAGACCAGCGTCCTCGACGCCGTTTGCTTCGCCCTGTACGGCTCGGTACCTGGCGCCCGGAAGGACGGCAAGCGGCTGCGCAGCGACCACGCCGCGGCCGGCGTCGAGCCGCGGGTGACCTGCGAGTTCTCGGCCCGCGGCCGGCATTTTGAAGTCTCCCGGTCTCCCGCCTGGGACAAGCCGAGTGCCCGGGGCAAGAACGGCTTCACCGTCCAGCAGGCCAACACGCTCCTGCGCGAACGCGTTGACGGCGCGTGGGTCGAGAAGTCCGGCCGGAATGACGAGGCCGGGGCCGAGATCTCGGAGATTCTGGGGATGAAGCTGGAACAGTTCACCCGGGTGGTCATGCTGCCGCAGGGCGACTTCGCGGCCTTTCTCCGGTCCAAGCCGACCGACCGCCTCGAGTTGCTGCAGAGCCTGTTCGGCACCCAGCGCTTCGAAGCCGTGGAACAGGAGCTTTCCCGGCAGGCACAGAGCGCCAAGGCCGAGGTCGCGTCCCTGAGCACCCGGCTCGAGCTGCTGCTGGCCCAGGCCGAGGCCGAGACGGCGGCCCTGGAACTCGACACCGCCGACGCCCCGGACCGGGCGGACGCCGACGCGCTGCTGGCCTGGCTGGACACCACCGCCGCCTCCGCCGCGGCCCAGCGCCGCGCGGCAGCCGCAGAAGCCGAGCGGCTGCGGGCTGAACACACGGACGAACTGGACGCCGCCACGGCCCGGGCCGCCCGGCAGGCCAAACTTGCCGCCGCCGAACGGCGCCGGGCCGAGGCCGTGGCCGCCGCACCCGCGCTGAGTCTCAAGACCGAAAGGCTGGGCCTGCACCGCAAGGCGGAACTGCTCGGCGGCCAGCTGCAGGCACTGGACGGCGCCCAAGCCGCCGCGAAGCTGGCCGTTGCGGCCATGGCCGGTGCCGCTGGGGAACTACAGGCCGCGGCCCTCACGGACCCCGAGCTCGCCGGCCTCGAGCTCACGCCGCAGCCGGCGGGAACCGCCGGCGCTTCCGCGCCGGACGGCCCGATTTTCAACGGAGCCTGCGTCGACATTGAAGTACTCCGCGGTGCCGCGGGGCGCCTGCAATCGCTCCGCGCGGTGCTGCAGGAACGGCTCCCGGACGAGGCCAGGCTTGCGGGGATGATCACCCGCACCGCCGGGCTGCACGCCACGCTGGAGCAGCTGGAAGCGGACCGACGATCGGGCGCGGCGGCGCTGGATGCCCTGCGGACAGAATCGACCGCGCTGCTTGCCGGTCTGCGGCCCCTCGAAGAACTCGCCGCAGAACTCCAGCTGCGCACCAAGGAGGCGGCCGCCGCGGAGGAGCTCGTGGCCATGGTGGGGCGCTATGCCGCAGCCGAAGCCGCGTGCGGCCGCGTCGCGGAACGGCACAGCCTGGCCCGGGACGAACACCAGGACCGGCGCCAGCGCTGGCTTGATCTCCGCGAGGAACGGCTCGCCAACGCCGCCGCCGAGCTCGCATCGCAGCTGCGCCCCGGCATCCCCTGCGCCGTCTGTGGCAGCCCCGAACACCCCGCCCCCGCCCCGGCGGCGGCGTCCGCCCTGGCGGTAGCCGAAGCGGAGCAGGCGGCCCAGGACGCGTGCGAGACAGCGGAAGCGGCTCTCGCCGCGCTTGAACGCGAACTGGCCGAGGCCCAGCAGGAGGTTGCCGTGCTGGCGGCACAGGGCGGCAACACCGCGCCCGAGGACGCCCGGCTCGAGGCGGCGTTGGCAACGGAACGCGCCGCCGACGCCGGCCGCGCGGCGGCGGAGCTCGCCGCCAGCCGGGCCCGGCAGTCCGAGCTCGAACAGGACATCACTGCCGCCGAACAGGCACACGCGGCCGCCGCCTCGGGGATCGCGCAGACGGAATCCACGATCGCCGAAGTCCAGGAACAGGCGGATACCCTCGAACAGGCGCTCGAAGCACTGCGCGCCGGCCACCCCACCCTGGGCGAGCGCATCGCCGCCCTCAACGGGGCCGCGGCCATCCTGGAACAGGCCGACGCCGCATGGAACCGGCTCGAGCAGGCGCAGACGCGTACGGCTGACGCCCGCCAGCAGCTCGAGCTGGCGCTTCCCGCGTCCGGTTTCGCGTCCGCGGACGCCGCCCGGGCAGTGCTCCTGCCTGCGCCGGAGGCGGCCGGGCTGGAAGCCGCCATCCGCGCCGGACAGGACGAAGCCGCACGCATCGAGGAACTGTTTGCCGGGGAAGAACTCGCCCTGGCCGCCCGTGAACTGGAGTCAGCCGGCCCCCTCGCGGACGACGTCCTCGAACAGCTCCAGGCCCAGGCCGCAGCGTCAGAACAGGCGGCCCGGGAGGCGATGCTCGCCTCCGGGCTGGCAGAGAAATCCGTGCGCACCCTCGCCCGGATCGCGGCGGACTACACGGCACGAGCCGCCGCCGGAAGGGAGCCGCGGGAACGCGCTGCCCTACTGTCGGCCGTGGCCGAGGCGGCCAGGGGCATGGGGGACAACAACTACCGCATGAGCCTGAACAGCTATGTGCTCGCGGCCCGGCTCGAACAGGTGGCAGTCGCCGCCTCGGAACGGCTGGTCGGCATGAGCGACGGCCGCTACACCCTGCAGCACAGCGACGCCAAGGCCGCACGAGGGGCGAAGTCCGGGCTGGGACTGGAAGTGGTGGACCAGTGGACGGGCCAGCGCCGCGACACCGCCACGCTGTCCGGCGGCGAGTCATTCATGGCGTCCCTCGCTCTCGCCCTGGGCCTGGCGGACGTCGTACAGCAGGAATCCGGCGGGGTGGACATCGAGACCCTCTTCGTGGACGAGGGCTTCGGAAGCCTCGACGAACAGGCCCTGGAACAGGTCATGGACGCCCTCGAAGGGCTCCGCGACGGCGGCCGGGTGGTCGGGCTGGTGAGCCATGTAGCGGAAATGAAGCAGCGCATCAGCACCCAGCTCCAAGTGATCAAGGGACGCAACGGCTCCACGCTGCGCATCTCCGACGCCCAGGGCTGAACGGCCGATATTCCGGGGCCGCCGGGGGGACGGGGTCGCCGCGGCGGCTCCGTCGGCTACGATGGGACAGTTACCGGGTCGCGCGCATCGGGAGGAGGGACGATGCGCACGATTGAACGGACCCGGAACCATGATCCCTTCCTCGTCTTCCCAGGCCCCGGCCCCCGCGGCACCCGCCTCCCACACGCCCGGTTCGCAGGACGCGTTCCGAGACGCCGCTGAGCCGAACGCCGCCCCAGGCCAGTCGCCTTCGGCGCGCACCGGCGGGCGCTTCGCCCGGCTGCCGCTGCTGGCGGGGCGGGGCTTCATCCCGCTGGGACTCTTCGCCCGGCTCCCGCTGGCCATGCTCACGATCGGTGCCCTGACGCTGGTCACTGCCGTCACCGGCTCCTACGCCGTCGGGGGAGCCGCGGCCGGCGCCGTGGGCATCGGGTCGGCGCTGGGCGCCCCCGTCCTGGGCGCCCTGGCGGACCGGCTGGGCCAGCGCCCGGTCCTGTTGTTCGCCGCCCTGTCCCACGCGCTCGCCGTCGTCGCCCTGATCCTCGCGGCGTACCTGATCCCCGGCGGGCAGGACCTGGCCGGTGCCCTGCCGGTCCTTGCCGCCGCCTGGGTCGCGGGGGCAAGCTGCCCCCAGGTCGGCCCGCTGGCCCGGGTCCGCTGGATGGCGCTGACCTCCCGGGGCGGCCGCGAGGCCGATACCGCGGACCTGGACACCGCACTGTCCTACGAAGGCACCGCCGACGAACTGACCTTCGTGCTGGGCCCGGCGCTGGTGGGAATTCTCGCCGCCGCGATTGCACCCTGGCTGCCGCTGGCCCTCGCCGCCGCCCTGACCATCACCCTCGTGCCAGCCTTCGCCGTCCACCCCACCCACCGCGCGGTGGTCCGCGCCCCGGCACGGGACGCCGCCCCGGCCCCGACGGGGGACGCCGCGACAGCGGGCGGGCGCTTCAGGACCGTCGCCGCCGTGGCCCTGCCGGTGCTGGCCATGGTGTGCATGGGCACCTTCTTCGGCTCGACGCAGGCATCGTTGAGTTCCTTCTCCGCAGGCTTTGCCACCTCGGAGCTGGCGGGTCTGCTGTACGCCGTGATGGGCCTGAGTTCCGCCGCGGCCGCCCTCTCGGTCGCCTACTGGCCCCGGCGGTTCACGGTGATGGCCCGCTGGGTGTTCTGTGCGGCGCTGATGGCAGGCCTCGCGGTGCTGCTGCTGTTGCCCTCGACGGCGCTGCCGATGATCCTGGTGCTCCTGGTCCTGGGCGTTCCCGTCGGCCCGCTCATGGTCACCGTCTTTGCCCTCGGCGGCCTGGTCGCCCCCGCCGGCAAGCTCGGCACGGTCATGACCGCCCTGGCCAGCGGCCTCGTCGCAGGCACCGCGCTGGGGTCCTCGCTCGCCGGGCAGCTGGCGCAAAACCACGGCTATTCGGCCGCCTTCGTGGTCTCCGTCTGCGCCGCCGCGGCGCTGTTCCTGCTGGCTGCGGGGGCCGCCGCCGTCGGCCTGCAGAACCGGCGGACGCAGGCGCCGGCCGCGGCGCAAACACCCAGCTAGCCGGCAGCGGTTCTCGCTCGGAGCCCTCAACGGCAACCGGAGCGGGCGGCTGGGGGAGCGGCTCAGCCCAGCTGGCTCTCGATGCGCGCCGCGCTTGCCGCCAGGGCGGCCGCCACTTCCTCCGGATCCTGGGCGGCGCGGATGTAGACGACGGCGAGGGCCGCCGGCCGGCCGCCCGGAACCCGGATCGGCACGGCCAGCGAGGAGACCCCCGCGATCACCTCGTCATGGCTTGTTGCGTACCCGCGGCGGCGGGCGTCGGCCGCCTCGGGGCGGTAGGCGATCCCGGGGGCCGCGGCCTTCCATTCCTGCTCGGACAGCGCCGACTGGATGGCAAGGCCGGGGGCCCCCGCATTGATCGGGTGCCGGGATCCGGGGTGCTGGACCACGGCGGCTCCCGTGTGCCGCGGATCCACCGTGACCAGGGTGACGCAGTCCTCGTGGTCCCAGACGGCCACGAAGGCGCTCATCGTCAGGGTGTTGGCCAGCTGGGTCAGCTCCGGCAGGGCCGCCGTCTGCAGGTTGCGCGAGACACCGCGCGCCAGGACGGCGAGGCCGGGTCCGGGCTGGACGCGGCCGCCGTCGTCGCGCACCAGCAGGGAGTGGTCTTCCAGGGTGCGCAGGATGCGGTACGCCACGGAGCGGTGGACGCCCATGGCGTCGGCCAGTTCGGCGATAGTCAGCGGCTGCCGGGCCTCGGCAAGGATCTCCAGCGCCCGAATCCCGCGGGACAGCGTCTGGGACGGGGATGCCGGGGCGCTCGCGGCGTTCGGATTCATTTGTCCATCCTAGGGGCGGGCCGTCGGGTCGCCAGCGCGCGGTGACGAAAGCCTTGTGTTCCAACTCACAGTGCGCTAGCGTTCTATATGGGAATTATGTGTTCGATTATAGAACACCGGTTCCGCAGAAGCACGCGGTTGCGGCAAGACGGAACAGCCTTCACCCAGCCGCCATGACCACTTCGCAAGGGATCAATGATGATTGCCAAGCCTCGGCCCGAGGCCGCTCCGGACCTTCCGGGCCGGATCTCCGCACCACGTGCCCACCATTTCCGCGGCAGCCTCGGGCGGTTCGCCACCGGGGTCGCAATCGTGACCTTCGACGGGGTCACCAAGCGCCACGGCATCACCGTGAACTCCTTCACCTCGGTTTCGATGGACCCGCCGCTGGTGCTGGTGAGCATCGCCCGCACGACGAAGGCGCATGATGAACTCGCCGGCCGGCCGTTCACCGTGAACATCCTCGGCGCCGAGCAGCGTCAACTGGCGGTGCACTTCGCCGGCCGTCCCGGCCCCGAGCCATTGTGGCTGGAAGGCGAAACGGCGCCGCGTCTCTCCGGCGTGCTCGCCCACTTCGAATGCAAGCCCTGGGCTGCCTACGCCGGCGGCGACCACACCCTTTACCTCGGCGAGGTGGTGGATTTCGCCTACCGCAGGGGGGACGCCTTGGCCTTCGCCAACAGCACCTTCACCACCATTCCGGAAAGCCAGCTTGGCATGGAAGACCTGCTCTGAGGCGACTCCGGCAGCCTCCGGCGCCGCCTTATGGGCGGCAGCTTCACGGCAGCACGGCCATGTGGCACAACAGCTTCACAATGACTCGGCTCAAGGACGACTGGAGAATCAACAATGGGTATCCGTACCGGACAGCAGTACCTGGACAAGCTCAACGCAATGACCCCGCACGTGGTGATCGACGGGGAGGTGGTCAGTTCGAAGATCGCCGAGCACCCGGCGTTCCGCAACGTGGCCCGCTCCTACGCGAAGCTCTTCGACATGCAGCACGACCCCGAGTACCAGGAGGCGCTCACCTACACCTCGCCCACTACCGGCGACCTGGTCAACGCATCCTTCCTGGTCCCCAGGACCATTGAGGACCTCCAGCGCCGGCGCCGCGCGATCTCCACCTGGGCCGAGTCCTCCAACGGATTCCTGGGCCGCTCCGGTGACTACATGAACTCCTCCCTCACGGCGCTCGGCACGGCGGAGAAATGGTTCTCCCAGGCCGACCCCAAGTTTGCCGAGAACATCCGCAACTACTACGAGTGGGCCCGTGAAAACGACGTCCTCGCCACGCACACCCTGATCCCGCCCCAGGTCAACCGCTCGGTGTCCGGCTCGGAGCAGCTGGGCGGCCAGCTTTCGGCCCGGATCGTCGAGGAGCGCGAGGACGGCGTCGTCATCCACGGCGCCCGCATGCTCGCCACCATCGCCCCGATCGCCGACGAGCTGCTGGTCTTCCCGTCCACCGTGCTCCGCGGGACCCCCGAGGATGCCCCGTACTCCTACGCCTTCGCCA
Organism: Arthrobacter sp.; assembly: GCA_025464875.1. Classification (GTDB taxonomy): domain Bacteria; phylum Actinomycetota; class Actinomycetes; order Actinomycetales; family Micrococcaceae; genus Arthrobacter. Next base: position 16,075 of record JAODMV010000393.1, read on the forward strand.
TCCCGAACGACGCGCCGGGCCTGCGCTACCTCTGCCGCACCTCGCTGTACAACGGCGGCAGCACCCACGACGAGCCGCTCGCCTCGCGCTACGAGGAAATGGACGCCGTCGCGATTTTTGACAACGTCTTCGTGCCCAACGAGCGCATCTTCATGCTCGGGAACCCCCAGCTGTGCAACGGTTTCTACGCCGAGACCGGCGCCGGCGCGCTCATGACGCACCAGGTGGTCACCCGCACGATCGCCAAGAGCGAGTTCTTCCTGGGCCTGGCCTCCGAGCTGGCCGACTCGATCGGCATCGACGGCTTCCAGCACATCCAGGAGGACATCGCGGAGCTGATCGTCGACGTCGAAATCGGCCGGGCGCTGGTCCGCGCCTCGGAGGCCGATGCCGAGCTGAACGAGGCCGGCGTTCTGCTGCCGAAGTGGTCCACCCTGAACGCGGCCCGCAACTGGTACCCGAAGATCGCCCAGCGCTTTCCGCAGATCATCCGGAAGTTCTCCGCGTCCGGCCTGATGGCGCTGCCCGGCGAGGCCGACGTCAACAGCGAGGCCCGGCCGGACATCGAGATGTACCTGCAGGGCAAGACCCTCACCGGGCCCGAGCGTGTCCGGCTGTTCAAGCTGGCCTTCGACGCCTCGATCTCCGGGTTCTCCGGCCGCCAGTCGCTGTACGAGTACTTCTTCTTCGGTGATCCGGTCCGCATGGCCGGGGCCCTGGTGAACAGCTACGACCGCGGGCCCGTCCGGGCCAGGGTGCGCGAGCTGCTCCACCGGGTGGACTGACGCCGCCGTCCCCGGGCCGGGGCGCCGCCGCCCTCCGGCCGGGGCCCGGGCCGCGCCGCCACAGGCTACGGTGCGGCGCTGCGCAACATGTGCGCTTGATCACAGTTTTCGTAGTACTATCCTGCATACCAACTGACCGTTCGATCAGTAAAGCACCAGGCACCCACTTTGGGCAGCTTCACCCTGCCCCCAACAACGGAGTTTCAATGACCGCAACTTCTACCGTCGATTCCGAGGCGGGCCCCAGCAGCAAACGTGAGGAACGCAAGGTCCTCGCCGGGACGCTGGTCGGCACCACCATCGAGTGGTACGACTTCTTCATCTTCGCCCAGCTGACAGCAACGTTGCTGTCGCCCCTGTTCCTCGCCCCCTTGAACGCCTCCAACCCGGGCCTGGCGCAGATCCTCTCCTTCGCCCTCATCGGCATCAGCTTCCTGTTCCGCCCCCT
>JAODMV010000027.1 GCA_025464875.1 Arthrobacter sp.
TGGCCCAGTCCGCACCGCCCATCTTGCTCAGCACCGGGGTGTCCCCGCCGACGTACCGCGTGACCTGGTCCAGCTGGTCGGTGGGCACAAAGAGCCTGTCGCCCGGGGCGCCGCGCTTGGACGGCGCGTATTCGAGGACCAGGTATTCGCGCACCCCGTCCCCGCCACCGGCCACCTTGCGCTGGATGAGCTCCACGAAACGGCCGATCCCGTGCTGTTCGTGCACCACGGAGTCACCGGCAATCAGCTGCAGCGGGTCCACGGCGTTCCGCCGTTTGGACGGCATCCGGCGCATGTCCTTCGTGGAGCCCGCGGACGTCCGTCCCAGCAGGTCCGCCTCGGTCAGCAGGGCAAGCTTGAGCGGCTCCAGCACAAAGCCCCGGCCGACGGCGGCAGTGGTCACCTCGATAAGGCCCGGCTGGGGCTCCTCGGTGAGGGACTCGACGCGGGCGGCGGGGATGTCGTTGTCGTGGAAGAGTTCGGCCAGGCGCTGGGCGGGGCCGGGGCCTTCGGTGGCGACCACGATCCGCCACTTCTCCCGGACGTGGGAGCCGATGAAGTCCATCATTTCCGCCACCTCGCCCTGGTAGCCGCGGGGCTCCCGGGCACGGAGGTTGAGCACGTCGATGTCCGGCATCAGCTCCTCATCGGAGGCCAGGGAGGTGATGGACCACCAGGACACGGCGTGCGCGAGCGCGGCGGAGCGGGTTTCGGCCAGCGAGCGGAAGCTCGCCGAGTGAAGCGCCGCCGAGGCCTGGGAGCTCAAATCCAGAGGAGCCGTTCCGCCGTCGGAGGCCGTGGACCACGCGGCTTCGAGGAACTCCTCATTGGTGGCGGCGAGATCATGGGCACGCGCCCTGACCTTCTCCGGTTCGATCACCACCGAGATGGAACCGGACGGGAGCTGGTCCAGGAACGGGACCATGGCGTCCACCAGCACGGGAGCCAGGGATTCCATGCCCTCGACGGCAATACCGCCGGCGATCTTCTCCAGCATGTCCGCCGCGGCCGGCAGCTCGGACTTCAGGGTCGCGGCCCGGGACATGACGGAGGGGGTGATCAGGATTTCGCGGCACGGCGGGGCGTGCAGCTCGGTGGGGTGGTGCAGGCCCGGGGCGGTCAGCGAGCGCTGGTCCGCGACCGCGAACCAGCGCATCTGCTCCACCTCATCACCGAAAAACTCGACCCGGACCGGGTGGTCCTCGGTGGGCGGGAAGACGTCCAGCATGCCGCCGCGGACGGCGAACTCGCCGCGCCGGGTGACCATGTCCACCCGGGCGTAGGCGGCGTCGGCCAGGCTCTTCACGACGTCGCTGAAGGGGATGTCCTGGCCGACCTTCAAGGTCACGGGCACCAGCTCGCCCAGGCCCGCCACGATCGGCTGGACGACGGCGCGCACCGGGGCCACGACCACGCGCAGGGCGCCGCCGGCGGACGCTTCGGGGTGGGCGAGCCGCCGGAGCACGGAGAGCCGCCGCCCGACGGTGTCCGAGCGCGGGGAAAGCCGTTCATGCGGCAGGGTCTCCCAGCTGGGGAACTCCGCCACGGCGTCCGCCGGCAGGAAGGCCCGCAGCGCGGCGGTCAGGTCCTCTGCCTCGCGGCCGGTGGCGGTGACCGCCAGCACCATCGGCGCCGCGGTGTCCGCGGAGCCGGCGCCGGAGGAAAGCGTGGCGAGACCGTCAGCCATCTCCGCGAGCAGCGCGGCGCGCATGCCGGCCGGGGCGCTGATCTGGTAGTCCTCGCTGCGGGCGGCGAAACTGCGGGAGGCCTCCGCCTGGACCCGGGCGTAGTTTCGGTCCTCGGCGAGGACACGGCGCAAACCGGTAAGAGAGGGGCCGTTGAGGCTCATGGCTGAAGCTCCTGATGGGATCACGGGGTGCAGGCAACACGAATAGCCGAAATTCAGAAGAATCCCGGGTCTTCCAAGCCTACCGCGCGGCCAGGACCGGCCAGGACCCGCTTGCTAGGCTGGCAGGAAAGGCCCGGCCGCTCCAGTCCTTGGCCGCTGGCACTCCGAATGGCTAATATGCGCAACGACCGCAATCGGCAAGGACAGGAACCCTCAATGAACGGCACGCCGGACGCATCGACTCCCAAAACCGTGCTGGTCACGGGCGCCACCGGCTATATCGGCGGGCGGCTGGTCCCCCGGCTGCTGGAGGCCGGGCACACCGTGAAGGTCCTCGTCCGCACTCCGGCCAAGATCGCCGGCGTGCCGTGGCTGGCGGACGTGGAGGTCGTCCCCAGCAGCCTCGACGACGGCGAGGCGCTGCGCCAGGCGCTGGACGGCGTCGACGTCCTCTACTACCTGGTCCATTCCATGGCGGCCGGCGCCGGCTTCGAAGCCAAGGAAAAGGCAATGGCCGAGACCGCGGCCCAGGCGGCCGCGGGCGCCGGAGTGGACCGGGTCGTCTTCCTCGGCGGGCTGCACCCTGCCCAGAAGGAACTGTCCACGCACATGAGGTCCCGGGAAGCCGTGGGAAAGGTCTTCCTCGACTCTGCGGTGGATGCCATCGTGTTCCAGGCCGGCGTCGTGATCGGCTCCGGCTCCGCGTCCTTCGAGATGATCCGGCACCTCTCCGATACGCTCCCGGTGATGCCGGCCCCCAGCTGGGTGCGCAACAAGATCGAGGCGATCGCCGTGCGCGACGTCCTCCACTACCTCGTGGCCGCGGCGTCGCTGGAAGGCACCATCAACCGGACCTTCGACATCGGCTCGCGCCAGGTGCTCAGCTACGCCGGGATGATGAACGAATACGCCGCCGAGGCCGGACTCCCCCGGCGCCTGGTGCTCGCCCTGCCGGTGCCGGCCCCCAAGCTGGCCGGGCTCTGGGTGGCGCTGGTGACCCCCATTCCGCTGTCCATGTCCCTGCCCCTGGTCCAATCCCTCCAGCACGACGCCGTCGCCCGCGAACACGGCATTGATACCGTGATCCCGCTCCCGGACGGCGGCCTGACTCCGTACCGGCGCGCGGTGGCCCTCGCCCTGGGCAAGGAACGCGACGGGCAGGTCGAGACCACCTGGGCCAGCGCCGGCGCCGACGCCGATCCCCTGCCCAGCGACCCCGACTGGGCCGGCCACCGGGTGTACCTGGACGAGCGGACGTACTCCAGCCCGGTGGACCCCCAGCACGTCTGGACCATCATCGAGGGGATCGGCGGCCGCAACGGCTGGTACTCCCTGCCGCTGGCCTGGCGCGTGCGGGGCTGGCTGGACAAGCTCACCGGCGGCGCCGGGCTGCTCCGCGGCCGCAGGCACCCGCATCGGCTCGCCGAGGGCGAGGTGGTGGACTGGTGGCGGGCAGAGCGGATCGACCGCGGCCGCCTGCTCCGGCTGCGGGCCGAGATGCGGGCCCCGGGCCGTGCCTGGCTGGAGCTTTCCGTGGAGCCCGAGGGAACCGGCAGCCGGTACCGGCAACGGGCCATCTTCTTCCCGAAGGGCCTCAGCGGACGCCTGTACTGGCTGGCCGTGCTGCCGTTCCACAGCCTGATATTCCCCGCCATGTCACGGAATATCACGGCCGCCGCCCGGGACCTCCAGGACCTCGAATCGGAGCTGGCCGGGAACACCCCGTAGGATGTTTGAAGCCCGAAACGTCCAGTCCCACACCACGGAGGACCCCATGGCCCTGAGTGCATCCACCACCGTTCCGCACAGCGTTGACCGCGTCACCGCCGTTTTCGTCAACGAGGACTTCCTGCGCCACACGAGCGAACTCGTCGGCGGCACCCTTGAATCGTTCGCCGTCGACGGCGACCCCGCCGGCGCGTTCAGCACGACGACAGTGCGTACCGTCCCCACCACCCGGATGCCGGACATGGCCCGGAAGTTCGTCGGCGAAAGCCTCACGGTGACGCAGCTGGAGACCTGGGACGCGCCCGCCGCGGACGGTTCGCGCCAGAGCACCATCTCCCTGAAGATTGCCGGCGCACCCCTTGACGTGAGCGCCGTCCAGCGCCTCGTCTCCGCCGACGGCGGCACCCGGATCGAGCTCGAGGGCAATGTGACGTCCTCGGTGCCCTTCCTCGGCGGCAAGATCGCGGAGGCGGCCGAGCCGATGGTCGGCAAGGCCCTGAACATCCAGTCCCAGCAGGCCCAGGCCTGGCTCGAGAGCCACTAGCGGCATGCAACTGCCGGCATTCCTGGCTGTCGTCCTGGTCGTCGCCGGCCTCTGGTCCCTTATCGTCTGGCCGCAGTTCCTGCGCCGGGTGATGAAGGACCCGCGGTCCCGCGACGCCGGCGGCAGGGCCACCCGCTTTCTGACGGTCCACGTCGTCCTCGTCAGCGTCTCCATGGTCCTGGGTGCCGCGACGGCGGCCATCGGGGTCGCCGGGCTGCTGAGCTGATCGGCTGAGAGGCGGTGCCCTTGGAACCCCGCCGCGCGGCTCAGTGGGGGCTTGTCGCCTATGGGGTGCTCTTGGGCGTCATCGCGTTCTGGCCCGTCCCCGTGGACCGGGCCGGAGCTGCGTTGCTGCTCAAGGCGCTACGGAAGCTGCACCGCTGGGGCGTCCCGGACTGGGTGGACTACAGCTTCGTGGAGTCGGCGTCGAACGTTCTCTTGTTCCTTCCGCTGGGCGCCTTGGTGGTCTGGATGTTGGGCCCGCGCTACTGGTGGGCCGGAACCGCCGCCGGAATCCTGCTCTCGAGTCTTAGCGAACTGGCCCAGTTCTTCTTCCTGCCGGCGCGCTATCCCACCCTGGCTGATGTCGCCGCCAACACGCTCGGTGCCACGCTCGGAGCGTTGCTGGCCTTGCTGGCCATGACGCGCCGCACGGCTGGGTGAATCCGGCGAGGAACACGTACGCTGTGAAACAGGCCATGGCGGGAGGAAATCGGAACTATGCGGATCTCGGTTGTCGGTTGCGGTTACCTGGGGGCGGTCCATGCGGCGTGCATGGCGAAACTCGGTCACGATGTGGTCGGCATCGACGTGGACGAAAGTAAAGTGGCGCAGCTCTCGGCGGGCCAGGCTCCGTTCTACGAGCCGGTGCTGGACGATCTGCTGTCGGAGCTGGAACAATCCGGGCGGTTGCGGTTCACCACCGACATGGCGGCCGCCCGCGGCGCCGAGGTCCATTTCATCTGCGTGGGAACGCCGCAGAAGCGCGGCGAAAACGGCGCCGACCTCCGTTTCGTCGATGCGGCCGTGGCCTCCCTGGCCGCCTATGTGGCTCCGGGCGACGTGATCGCCGGAAAGTCCACGGTGCCGGTCGGCACCGCGGCCCGGCTTGCCGAGGTCATCGCCGACGTCGAGCCGGACGCGACGCTGGTCTGGAACCCCGAGTTCCTGCGCGAAGGCCACGCCGTGACGGACACCTTGAACCCGGACCGGTTCATCTACGGCACGCCCGACGGCAGCGAAGAGAATCCGGCCGTGACTGTCCTGGACCGGGTGTATGAGGCGCCCCTCGCGGACGGGACGCCGCGGCTCGTGACCGACTACGCCACGGCGGAACTGGTGAAGACCGCCGCCAACTCGTTCCTGGCCACCAAGATTTCCTTCATCAACGCCATGGCCGAGGTCTGCGAGGCCACGGGAGCCGACGTCACGCGGCTTGCGGACGCGATCGGACTCGACGACAGGATCGGCAGGAAGTTCCTCAACGCGGGCATCGGGTTCGGCGGCGGTTGCCTCCCCAAGGACATCCGCGCCTTCATGGCCCGCGCCGGCGAACTGGGGGCCGACCAGGCCCTGACGTTCCTGCGGGAGGTGGACGCCATCAACATGCGGCGCCGGACCCGCGTCGTGGAGCTGACCCGGGAACTCTGCGGCGGCTCCCTGATGGGGCAGCGGATCGCCGTGCTGGGGGCCGCCTTCAAACCCGAAAGCGACGATGTGCGGGACTCCCCCGCCCTGAGCGCGGCGGCGCAGCTCCAGCTGCAGGGGGCCGACGTGACGGTCACCGATCCCCAGGCCCTGAGCAACGCCGCCAAGCGCTTCCCGGAGCTCCAGATGGAGCCGGACCTTGAGACCACCCTGCTCAAGGCCGACGCCGTGCTGCTGCTCACCGAATGGGAGCTGTACCGGGAACTGGATCCGCACCTCACCAAGACCCTCGTCTCAGCCCCGCGCATCCTTGATGGCCGCAACGTCCTGGACCCGGCCAAGTGGCGCGCCGCAGGCTGGACCTACAAGGGTCTCGGCCGCCCCTGAGGCGTGACCGCGCGGCCACCGGCGGGACCACGGCCCGCCGGTGGCCCTGGCAGCCGGCCCCTCAGTTGGACCTGGTCCGGCCCGTCAGTTGGACGTAGCCTGGCCGAGGGCATCCT
>JAODMV010000042.1 GCA_025464875.1 Arthrobacter sp.
GTTCCTGGACGCGAACGCTCCCGTCCCTGGGTTCCGGCTCGGCGGCTGCGGTTTCGCGCGGCCGCCGGAAGGTGACAGTAGACTTGAAGGCAATGAGCACCATGGATCCGGCCTTTTCGGCCATGCACGAGGGTGCCGGAAACGACGCCAAGCCCGCCAAAACACCCGTTGCCAGCCCAGCTGACGCGCCGGGTCCTTCCCAAGCGCCGGTGCCAGCGGACGAGGCCGCCGGGCGGGAGACAACCGTGAACGGGCAGCCGCTGGACGTCTCCACCGAAAGCACCGAAGAGCGCCGTCTGCGCTTTGAGCGCGACGCCATGCAGTACGTGGACCAGCTGTATTCCGCGGCCATGAGGATGGCACGGAACCCCTCGGACGCCGAGGACCTGGTCCAGGAGGCGTACACCAAGGCCTTCTCCGCTTTCCACCAGTACAGGCCGGGAACGAACTTGAAGGCCTGGCTGTACCGCATCCTCACGAATACCTACATCAACCTTTACCGCAAGCGGCAGCGTGAACCGTTGCAGTCGAATTCGGACACCATCGAGGACTGGCAGCTGGCGCGTGCCGAGTCCCACACTTCGTCGGGACTGCGTTCGGCCGAGGCCGAGGCCCTGGACCACCTGCCCGATTCCGATGTGAAGCGCGCCCTGCAGTCGATTCCGGAGGAGTTTCGGCTTGCCGTCTACTTCGCCGACGTCGAAGGCTTCGCCTACAAGGAAATTTCAGACATCATGAACACCCCGATCGGGACCGTCATGTCGAGGCTGCACCGTGGCCGAAAGATGCTGCGGGACATGCTGGCCGACTACGCCGCCGAACGGGGATTCAGGGCCGCCGGTTCCACCGCAGCGGCCGGAAGCAACAAACAGGAGAACAGGAAATGAGCGACTGCCAGGGACTGGGCGACTGCGACGACGTCCGGATGCAACGTATCTATGAGTACCTGGACGGGGCGCTGACGCACGATGACATCGCTGAGATCAAGGACCACCTGGACGGTTGCCCGGAGTGCTTCGAGCAATATGACCTCGAATGCGTCATCCGGGTCATGGTGAAGCGTTCGTGCACTGAGGCCGCACCGGAGAACCTCAAGAACTCCATCCTGGACCGGATCCATTCGATCCGTCCGGTCGAGGCCTGACGCCACCGGATTTATTGGAACCGCCCGGCTGGGCCGACGCCCAAAACGAATGACCCCGGAGACCGTGAGGTTTCCGGGGTCATTCGCTTAAAGCTGTCAATCCAAGCCGTGGCTTAGGTGTTGGGGCGCTTGCCGTGGTTCGCGCCGCCACGCTTACGGTCACGACGATTACGTGCACGCTTGCTCATAGCTGGCCTCCTTAATATTTTGGTACTCAAAAGAGCTGCCCTCAAGTCTCCCACATCATGGCACGCGCCGCGAACCGGGGCGGCCTCAGCTCTCCAGCGAGTTGCGGATAGAGATCCGTGCCTGGTCAAGGACGGTTTTGACCGTTTCGAGCGTGACCGCGGTGACGGGGCGGCGGCCGGCCTGGCGCCGCAGTTCCACCCGCATGTCGTCACGGAAGGACTGGACCAGCATCTCCGCTTCCCTCAGGCGGCGGTCGCCCTCGGGGGAGTAGCGCGGGACCGCCGGCGATCCGTCCGTTGCTGCGGCCGCCGCTCCGGCGGCGCGGGCCGCGGTGCGTGCCGCCTCGGCCGTCGCTGCAAGGTCCGCCCTCAGGCCGCGCATGTTAACGCGGATGTCCTGGCGCAGCTGGTCGGCGAGCCGGCGCACCGAGGCGGAGATGTCGTTCTCGACGCCGGCCAGTTCATCCCGCCGGCGGTTGAGCTCCTGCAGCCCCGCCGGGGTGATGCTGTAGTTGGTCCGGCGGCCCGCGGAATGCGTGGCCACCAGCCCTTCTGCTTCAAGCTTGCCGAGGCGCGGGTAGATGGTTCCTGCGCTGGGGGAGTAGGTCCCGCCGAAGCGGTCGCTTAGGGCCTTGATCAGCTCGTAGCCGTGCTTGGGGCCCGACTCCAGCAGCGCCAGCAGATACAGCCGCAGCGCTCCGTGGGCGAAGACGGGAGGCATCAGGGCCTCTTTTCGGCATCCGAGGTCGGCTGGCGGTGGAAGATCGACGTCTTGCCCGAGATCGAGTTGGTCCGGACCAGCATCAGCTGGGTGTCGGGTCCGGCGATGGTCTCCACGCTCCCGCCGGGCTGGGTGTAGCTCTGGTCGTCGATGACGACGGCGCCGCTGGCGGACTTGGCGATGATGTCCACGCCGACGTCGTGCGGCAGCCGGACGGTGATGTCTCCCGAAACGGAATTGGCGCCGAAGTCCTGGGTGAAGCCGTGCAGGTCGAAGCTCAGGTCGCCGCTGACGGTGTTGGCACGGATGTGGCTGAGCTCGCCCGAGGCCGTCACTTCGCCCGCGACGCTCTTGGCGGTCAGCACGCCGTGGTGGTTGCGGGCGATCACCTCGCCGCTGACCGTATGGACGGACAGCTCGCCGGAGGTTCCGTCGGCCAGTACGGAACCGGAGACGGTGTTCAGCCGGGTGTGGCCGCTGATCCCCGCGACCATGCCGTCCCCACTGACGGTGCCCGCCTCCACCTCGACGCCGGCCGGCAGCGCAATGCTGACCACGACGGAGTTGCTGCTGTTGTTGTTGACGGTACCCATGAGGTTCTTGAACCAGCCCTGCGGGCCGTGCAGCTGGTGCCGGACTTCCAGCCGGCCGTTGACCAGGCTGACGGCCAGCGGGTCACCGTGCACTTCGGACACCTCGATCCGGGCGACGTCCTCATCATGGGTGACGATGTCGAAGCGGCCCCGGACGATGCCAAGCTTGAGCGAGCCGACCCCGTCCACGTCGATGGTCTGGGGGCCCGTGACGGTCCAGGTGTTCTCTGCCATGGTTCCTCCGGGGAGCGGGAGTAGGGCGTAGATGCGATATATCGCGACTACAAAAAACACGATATATCGCGCCCCGATCGGCGTCAAGAGCTACTGCGGGGCGTCCACGCCGAGCCACTGGAACCAGCCCCGGTGGAGCACGAGCCACGCCATCAGGCCGTAGCCGGCCTGACCCGGAGTCCCGCCGTTGGCCGCCAGGTCCTGGCGCCACTGCTCATGGTTGAGCAGCGGGGAAAAGGTGTCCACGTACAGGTGCTTCCGGCGGGTGGTGACATCGCCAAAGGCGGTGTTGAGCTCGCCCAGCCTGCGGTTCTGCGCCGGGTCAAGCGTCGGCGGCGGTCCCACGACGAAGACCTCGATCTTGTTCTGCGAGGCGGAATCGAGGATGTTCGCCAGGTTCAGGCGGCTGCGGGCCGTGGAGAGGCCGAATTCGATGTCCCGGCCGGACAACCCGATCACGAGGCGGTTCTCGTACTGGTGGCCGAAACGGCGGCCCGCCTCCTCCAGCCAGCGAGCGGCCAGCCCCTCGGTCCCTTCCTCGGGGCAGGGCAGCGAGTAGCTTTCGAGGGTCATGCCGTCCTGGGGCGTGCGGGCCAGGACCCGGCCCAACCAGCCCAGCGCGCGGGGATCACCGAGCCCGGCCAACAGCTCGTCCCCAACGGCCGCGATCCGCAGCTTTCGATCTTCCACCAATACCTCTTCATTCCAAAGCGTGCATTAAACAGAGCTGCCCGGCCGGAGTCCCGTTCGGTCTCCGGCCGGGCAGCAATGCCCCTACTTACGTGCGAATGCCTGCTTGAGCAGACTGTCCTGTTCGGCTGCGTGGCGCTTCATCGACCCTGCCGCGGTGGACGCCGAGGCGGGACGTGAGACGAGGCGGATGCTCCGGCCCAGCTCGCCCGGAAGGTTCAGGCCCATGAACGGCCACGGACCCTGGTTGGCGGGCTCGTCCTGTGCCCAGACGACCTCGGCGTTCGGGTACTTGGCCAGCTCCGCGTTGATCTCCTCAGCGGGCAGCGGGTAGAGCTGCTCGACGCGGACGATCGCCGTCTTCTTGTCCTCCGTCTTCTGCCGGGTCGACAGCAGATCGTAGTACAGGCGGCCGGAGACCAGCAGCACGCGATCGACGGCGTCCGCCGGCAGCTGCTCGTGCTCGGGGATGACGGGGCGGAAGGAACCCTGGGTGAAGTCCTCCACCGAGGACGCTGCAGCCTTCAGGCGGAGCAGCTGTTTTGGCGTGAAGATGATGAGCGGCTTGCGCGGCCTGCTGTATGCCTGTCGGCGCAGCAGGTGGAAGTGCGAGGCCGCCGTCGTCGGGTTTGCCACGATCATGTTCTGCTCCGCACACAGCAGCAGGAAGCGCTCGATCCGGGCCGAGGAGTGGTCCGGGCCCTGGCCTTCGTAGCCGTGCGGCAGCATCAGTACGAGCGAGGAGCGCTGGCCCCACTTCTGTTCGGCCGAGGAAATGAACTCGTCGAAGATCGTCTGCGCGCCGTTGACGAAGTCACCGAACTGCGCCACCCAGAGCACAAGGGCATTCTGGAGATCAACCGAGTAGCCGTACTCGAAGCCCATGGCCGCGTATTCGGACAGGAGGGAGTCGTAGATCCACAGCTTGGCCTGGTTGGGGGAGAGGTTGCCGAGCGGCGTCCACTCGTCTCCGGTGGCGCGGTCGTGGAAGACCGCGTGGCGCTGCACGAAGGTACCGCGGCGCGAGTCCTGGCCGGCCAGCCGGACGGGCACGCCTTCCATGACGAGCGAGCCGAAGGCCGCGAGCTCGCCGAAGCCCCAGTCGATGCCGCCTTCACGGGACATCACCTCACGCTTCTCGAGCAGCTGCTTGAGCTTGGCGTGAACGGTGAAGCCCGCGGGGATCTCAAGGTGGGCCTTGCCGATGCGGGCCAGCGTCTCGGCGGAAATCGCGGTCGAGGCCGGGGTGTTGGTACCGCCGTCGGACTGCTGCGCCGCCGGGCGTTCGAGATCGGACACCGCGGCGGAATCGGCCGTGATGATCGGGATCGGGGACGTCTGGGCAGCATGGGTTTCGGCGAAGACGCGCTCCAGGCGTTCCTGGTAATCGCGCAGCAGCTGCTCGGCTTCTTCCTCGGTGATGTCACCGCGGCCGATCAGCGATTCGGTGTACAGCTTGCGCACCGAACGCTTGGCTTCGATCAGGTTGTACATCAGCGGCTGGGTCATCGAGGGGTCATCGCCCTCGTTGTGTCCGCGGCGCCGGTAGCAGACCATGTCGATGACAACGTCCTTGTGGAAACGCTGGCGGAACTCATAGGCGAGCTGCCCGATCCGGACCACGGCCTCC
>JAODMV010000058.1 GCA_025464875.1 Arthrobacter sp.
AGCGCGATTTGCCCCGCCGGTCCTCCAGGGCCACCACATGCATTCCGCCCGACTTTTCCACCCGCGTGACGGCACCCACCCAACCGGACTGGACATCCTCCAGCACCATGCCTCGTTGCACCGGAACTTCCGGCAGCTGGCTCTTGGCGGGGGCGGACAGGTCCTGGGGTCCCCAGTTCTGGTACGACATCTCTTACACACTGCTTTTCACTCGGAATGTACGGCGGATAGACGGTGGCCCGCCAAGCCCGGCGGGACCGGGGCGGCTGGGGTGCGCCACCCGGCGTCGGGATCTGCCGGGCCGGCAAGCCGCGCGGGCTGTGTGCGGAAACACCAGCCCCGGAGTATCGCCTGGAGCGATACCAATGCTAACAACGCGGCGACTCATATTAGACTGGTTAGCACTTAGGCATGTCGAGTGCTAACCGCAGGCCGCCACGCGCGGCGATGGGCGGTGGGTACCGGCTGCGGGACAGTCGATTGGAGGTGGAGCATGAGCGAACCCCGCAAACTCGAAGTGCTGCGCGCCATCGTGGAGGACTACGTCCATTCCCGTGAGCCCGTTGGCTCCAAAGCACTCGTTGAACGGCACCATCTGGGCGTGTCCAGCGCCACGATCCGCAACGACATGGCCGCGTTGGAAGACGAGGGCCTGATCATGGCGCCCCATACGAGCGCCGGGCGCGTCCCCACGGACAAGGGCTACCGGCTCTTCGTTGACCAGATTTCCGCGGTGAAGCAGCTGTCACCCCCGGAGCGCCGGGCCATCCAGGCGCTTCTGGAGGGATCGCAGGACCTCGACGACGTCCTGGAGCGGACCGTGCGGCTCCTCTCGCACCTGACCAACCAGGTCGCCGTCGTGCAGTACCCGCAGCTGAGCCGGGCCAAGGTCCGTCACATCGAGTTCGTGCTGCTGGCGCCCCGGAAGGTGCTGGTGGTGCTGATTGCGGACACCGGGAACGTAGAGCAGCGCGTCATCGACGCCGGGTACGACCTTCCCGATGAGGAACTCTCCGTGTTGCGTGCCCTCTTCCTCGGCAGCCTCGCCGGTACGCCGCTGAACCTGCTGCCCCAGGTCCTGCAGGCCGTCATCGTCAGTTGCCCTCCGGCGCGGCGCGGCGCCGCCCTGGCCCTGGCCCGAGGCCTCGAGGCCGTGGCCTCAAGCAGCCGCGAAGAGCGCATGGTGATGGCGGGGACAGCCAACCTCGCCCGCTCCAATGTGGACTTCCCGCTGAGCATCGGGCCGGTGCTGGAAGCGCTCGAGGAACAGGTGGTCATGCTCCGTCTGCTCAGCGAAATGGCCGAGGACCCGCGCGGCGTCACGGTGAGCATCGGCAGGGAGAACCCGTATGACGGGCTTGCCGAGGCCTCCGTGGTGGCGACCGGCTACGGCCCGGATGCCACCGCCAAGGTCGGCGTACTGGGTCCCACCCGGATGGACTATCCGACCACCATGGCCGCCGTCCGCGCGGTGGCCCGGTACCTGTCAAGGATCCTCGGACCCTGACGGACCACCGACCGACCAGCCGGCAGCCCCCGGGCCGCTGCACCGCAGCTTCTTGCCCCCGACAGGCAGTACAACCAGGAAGAGATACGAACTTTGAGCAGCCACTATGACGTTCTTGGAGTCTCCCGCGACGCGACGGGGGAAGAGATCAAGAGGGCCTACCGCAAGCTGGCACGGACGCTGCACCCGGATGTGAACCCCGGTGACGACGCCTCGGACCGTTTCAAGGCCGTCACCCACGCCTACGAGGTGCTCTCCGACCCGCAGAAACGCCGGGTCTACGACACCACCGGCAACGAGAACGGCACCGACAACGGCTTCGGCGGCGGCAGCTACGCCGGCCAGGGCTTCGCCTTCCAGGACATCTTCGAGACGTTCTTCGGCGCCGGCGGACAGGCCGGACCTGCGTCCAGGGTCCGCCGCGGCCAGGACGCCCTGATCAGCGTTCGAATCGACCTCCGGGACGCGGTCTTCGGCGTCAACAAGAAGCTCGAGGTTGATACCGCCGTCACCTGCCCCACCTGTGAAGGCTCCTGCTGCCGCCCGGGCAGCCACCCCGAACGCTGCGACATCTGCGGCGGCAGCGGCCAGGTCCAGCGCGCCGTGCGGTCCATCCTCGGCCAGGTCATGACCGCGGCACCCTGCGGCTCCTGCGAGGGCTTCGGCACCGTCATCAAGGACCCCTGCAACGAGTGCGCCGGCCAGGGCCGGATTCGCAGCCGCCGGTCCCTCACCGTCAAGGTACCGGCCGGCGTCGCCACCGGAACCCGCATCCAGCTCTCGGGGCAGGGTGAGGCCGGCCCCGCCGGCGGCCCTGCCGGTGATCTCTACGTCGAGATCAGGGTCAACAACGACGCCACCTTCGTCCGCGAGGGCGACGATCTCCACGCCAGCCTCGCCGTTCCCATGACAGCCGCGGCGCTGGGCACCGAGCTCTCCCTGGACACCTTCGACGGGCAGCAGGAGATCGACGTCAAGGCCGGCACCCAGTCGGGCGAGGTCATCACCCTGCGCGGACTCGGCGTCACCCACCTGCGCGGCTACGGCCGCGGAGACCTCAAGGTCCACCTGCAGGTGGAGACGCCGGGCAAGCTCGACGCCGCCCAGGAGGACCTCCTCCGGCAGCTCGCGAAGCTGCGCGGCGAGCAGTTCACCGAAGGCAAACTCGCTGCGAGCGGCGGCGTGTTCGCAAAACTCCGGGACAAGCTCGGTAACCTGTAGCGGTGAGCAACCCCGTCTTCTTCACCGCCGCAGGAACCCTCGACCAGCACGTCCCCGGTTCCACCTTCGTCCTTGCGGGAACCGAGGCCCGCCATGCGGTCACGGTGAAGCGCCTTGCCGTGGGCGAGACGGTCGACATTGCCGACGGCGCCGGGAAGCGGCTGACCGGCACGGTGACCGCTGCCGCTCCCGGGGAACTGACAGTGGAGTGCTCCGAGGTCGCCTCGGAGCCCCGGCCCGACATTCGCCTGGTACTGGTCCAGGCCCTCGCCAAGGGTGACCGTGACGAGCTCGCGGCCGAAACCGCAACCGAGTTGGGCATCGACGCCGTCGTCCCCTGGCAGGCCGAACGCTCGATCGTGCGGTGGAAGGCCGAACGTGCGGCCAAAGCCCATGCCAAATGGCAGTCGGTCGTGACCGCTGCCGCCAAGCAGGCGCGCCGAGCCTGGATTCCCGAGGTGCGCGCCGCCGTCGACGGCGCCGGCCTCCAGGCGGCGGTTGCCGCCGCGGATCTCGCTGTCATTCTGCACGAGGACGCGGTGCGTCCGCTGCGGCAGGTGCTGGCGGCGTGGGCTGCCGGCGCAGCGTCCGACGCCGGCTCCGGCGCGCCCCGTGAAGTGCTGCTGATTGTGGGTCCGGAAGGCGGCATCAGCCAGCGCGAAGTCACGAGGCTCTGTGACGCCGGTGCGGTCACGGCCCTGCTGGGGCATCACGTGCTGCGTTCGTCCACCGCAGGTCCCGCCGCGACCGTGCTGGCCAGCGACATCCTCGGCCGCTGGTAGCCGCCTCGCCTGCTGCCCGCGCGCTATCCCGGCGGGACTATTTCACGGTGAAACCGCGGGTGTCCACGAACACGTCCTGCGCTTCGTTTCCCGCCACAACCTGGGACACCCGGACCTCGTAATCACCCGGGGCCAGGCTCACGGCGACGTTGAACACCCCGGACTCGGCGGCGTCGGTGGAGGCGGTGACGTTGCCGTTCAGATACGGGGTCTTGGCGTTGCTGCCCGCGACCCGCAGGATCTCCCAGCGGAGGTTTCCGCCCGGAACGGTGCTCCGGCCGGTGACCTTGATGGTTCCCTCGGGAACCGAGGTGCCCTCCTGCGGATCAATAATCCACACCGGGGCGACCATCCCGGAACTGCGGGACGTCGGCGTACCGAGGCGGACCCGGTTAAAGGCGACATAGTCCGTGTGCCCGTCGACGAGCACCACGACCTGGATCTGCTGCCCGGAGTCGATCAGCCCGGCGCTGGCGCCGGCCGCGGTCGCGGTATAGACAAGCTGCTGGATGGCGCGTTCGGCCATCGCCGCGTCCACGTTGCTGTTGAAGGCGTCCGCCGAGACGTCCACGGTGATGACGTTCTTGCCGGAAATGGAGGTTTCCAGCTTTTTCGGGTTCTGCCAGGGCGTGAAGAAGTCAGGGTCGAGCGGCTTCTGGGACATCATCACCCGCAGGGCCCGCGTGACGGGGTTGTCTTGTTCCGGAACGTCACGGAACTCGCGGTAGAGGAACACCCGCTCGTTGCTCCGGCCCATCCAGTAGACCGGGGCCTTGTTGGAGGCCTGGGTCGTCTCGAGCGGTGCGCTGGTGGTCGGGGCGCCGGGCGAGGCCGGGCCGGTGACAAGCTGGGACGGGCTGCTGGAATTGGTGATGCCGTTCTGGGGAGTCGCCACGCAGGCGGACAGCACCAGAGCGGCGGGCAGCGTCAGCAGCAAGATGCCCGGGCGCTTCCGCCCGGCTCTTGCTGCCTGTCCCATTCCACGCTGCCTGATTGCCGCTGTCCTTTCAGAGCCCTGGTCCGCTGTGCCGTCCGTGGAGCCCGGTTTTGCCCGGGGTCCATCGGCTGTCGACTGCCGGTTTCCAGCATGGCACACCGGGCCGGCACGAAGCCGGGGCTTGGCGCCGGACCGGTGAACTGCAACGGGAACGATACGGGGTCGATACGAAGTTGATACCTAAAACAGGGAACCAGCTTCCGACGAACTGCCCGGCGGCCTGCTGGCGTAAGATGGAAGGACCCGTTGAGATCCGGAACCAGAAGGCGAGCACCGCCGTCGGGGCCGGATCAGGGGACCGACCAATTCCGAACTGGAGGGGACCAGAGGCCCGCGGGCCAACACCATGACTGAAGCAGCGAACGGCAAGGCCCGGATCAGCGCCGCAGAGCGCACCGCAGGTGAATTTCCCCACTCCCTACCAGGGCTGCGGACGGAGGTGGTCCTGTTCGACGACTCTGACCAGATGGTCCAGTCCCTGGGCAGTCATGACGAGGCGTTGCGCTTCATCGAAGGCCAGTTCCCGGCCGTGGACTTCCATGTCCGGGGGAACGAGCTGTCGATCAGCGGGCCCGCCGCCGACGTGCCCCGGATCATGCGCCTGCTCAACGAGATCCGCGGGCTCGTGTCGAGGGGCACCGTCATCACGCCGGCCGTGTTGCAGCAACTCGTGGTGCTGCTGCGCAGCCAGTCCCTGCAGAACCCCGTCGATGTGCTGACGACCAACATCCTCTCCAGCCGCGGGAAGACCATCCGCCCGAAGACCCTGAACCAGAAGAACTACGTGGACGCCATCGACGCGAACACCGTGATCTTCGGGATCGGCCCGGCCGGCACCGGCAAGACGTACCTGGCCATGGCCAAGGCCGTGCAGGCCCTGCAGCAGAAGGAAGTCAGCCGCATTATCCTGACGCGCCCTGCCGTGGAGGCGGGGGAGCGGCTCGGCTTCCTGCCCGGCACCCTCAGCGACAAGATCGATCCCTATCTGCGGCCGCTGTACGACGCCCTGCACGACATGATGGACCCGGAGTCCATTCCGCGCCTGATGGCCGCCGGCACCATTGAAGTCGCACCACTGGCCTATATGCGGGGCCGCACCCTCAACGACGCCTTCATCATCCTTGACGAGGCGCAGAACACCACGCCGGAACAGATGAAGATGTTCCTGACCAGGCTGGGCTTCGGCTCCAAAATGGTCGTCACCGGCGACGTTACCCAGGTGGACCTTCCCTTCGGTACCCGCTCGGGGCTGCGGATCGTCGAGGAAATCCTGCAAGGCATCGAGGACGTCAACTTCACGGTGCTGGACGCCAGCGACGTCGTCCGGCACCGCCTGGTGGGCGATATTGTCAATGCCTACAGCATGTGGGACGAGGTCCAGAGAACCCGGGTCAAGCACCCCGTGGCCCGTGAGAACCGTGGAGAACGCGCATGAGCATAGAGATCAACAACGAGTCCGGCGTCGCCGTCGACGAGGCCCAGCTCGTGTCGCTGTCGCGCTTCATCTTCGAACGTCTCTTCATCCATCCACAGGCGGAGCTGTCCATCCTGCTGGTGGATGAACCGGCCATGGAGAAGCTGCATATCGAGCTGATGGATGAGCCGGGATCCACGGACGTGCTCTCCGTCCCCATGGATGAACTCACCCCCGGCACCCCGGGCAAGCCGACGCCGCAGGGCATGCTCGGCGACATCGCCATCTGCCCCCAGGTCGCCGAGGTCCAGGCCCGGAACGCGGGCCACTCCACCCAGGATGAGATGCTGCTGCTCACCACCCACGGCATCCTGCACCTGCTGGGCTATGACCACGCCGAGCCGGAGGAAAAGGAAGAAATGTTCGGGCTGCAGCGTGAACTGCTTTCCGCCTTCACCGGCAAAGACGCTCCGGCAGAGACGGTTCAGTGACACCACTGGTCCTTGCCGGCATGGCGCTGGTGTTTCTGAGCTTTGCCGCACTGCTGACCGCGGCCGAGTCCGCTTTTAACTTCCTTTCCCGGCACGACGCCGAACAGGCGATCCTGCAGGGCAATGGCACCGCGCTCAAACGCATTCTGGCGCAGCCCCTGCCCCATATGCGGGCCCTGAGATTCTGGCGGATCTGGTTCGAGATGGCCTCCGCCGTCGCCGTGACCGTGCTGCTGTACAGCCTGCTGGACCACGTCTGGCTCGCGGGCCTGGTCGCGACCGGCATCATGGCGCTGCTCGGCTTCGTGATCGTGGGGGTGTCCCCGCGGCAGCTCGGACGAGTCCACGCGGCCGGCCTGGTCCGGTTCAGCGCCCCGCTCATCCGCTTCCTCTACGGCGTGCTGGGACCGATCCCGGGTTGGCTGGTCACGGTGGGCAGCGCCGTGGCACCGGGCGCGCCGGCGGACAATGAGGCGTTCTTCAGCCAGGAAGAATTCCGCGAACTCGTGGACCGGGCCTCCGAGTCCGACGTGATTGAGGACAACGAGGCCGAGCTGATCCAGTCCGTCTTTGACTTCGGCGACACGCTGGTCCGCTCGGTCATGGTGCCGCGGACCGACATCGTCTTCATCGATTCGGGGTCCAGCCTCCGGCGGGCGATGTCGCTGTTCCTGCGCTCGGGATACTCGCGGATCCCCGTTATCGGCGAGAACACGGACCAGATCCTGGGCATCGTGTACCTCAAGGACGTAGCCGCGGCGCTCCACAATCTGCGCCCCGGGGAGGAGCCCCTCGCTGTCGACGAACTGGCGCGCGAGGTCCGCTATGTGCCGGACTCCAAGCTGGTGAGCGAGCTGCTACGCGAACTCCAGAAGGAGTCAACGCACGTCGCAATCGTCATCGACGAATACGGCGGCACGGCCGGGCTGGTCACCCTCGAAGACCTCATCGAGGAGATCGTCGGCGAGATCGTGGACGAATACGACACGGAAAGCGCGGAGGCCGTGGAGCTTGGGGACGGACGCTTCCGCGTCAGCGCCCGCATGAACATCGATGACCTCGGCGAACTCTTCGACCTCGAACTCGACGACGACGAAGTGGACACGGCAGGCGGCCTCCTCGCCAAGGCGCTCGGACGGGTGCCGATCGTCGGCAGCACCGTCCAGGTCCACGGGCTCTCCCTCCGCGCCGACCGGCTGGAGGGCCGACGGAACCGCGTCAGCCACATCATTGCGGCCGCCGTTCCAAACGCCGACGTTCCAACTGACACTGACCTTCAAGACCTCCTCGACGAGGCCGCACCAATCCAGCAGGGAGTTCCACGTGAGCAACCAGAATAAGTCCGACGGCGAAGCAGCCTACGGCGGCTACCGCGCCGGGTTCTCGGTGTTGGTGGGACGCCCGAACGCCGGGAAGTCCACCCTCACCAACGCCCTGGTGGGCAAAAAGGTCGCGATCACCTCGGCCAAGCCGCAGACCACGCGCCACACCATCCGCGGCATCGTCCACCGCGAAGACGGCCAGCTGATCCTGGTGGATACGCCGGGGCTGCACCGCCCGCGCACCCTGCTCGGCAAGCGCCTCAACCAGCTCGTCGCCGACACCCTCGCCGAGGTCGACGCGGTCGGTTTCTGCCTACCGGCCAACGAGAAGATCGGCCCGGGGGACAAGTTCATTGCCGCGCAGCTCGCGGCGCTCGGCAACAAGCCGGTCATCGCCATCGTGACGAAGGCCGACCTCGTGGACCGCCAGGCGCTGACCGAACAGCTCCTCGCCGTGGCGGAACTGGGCCGCTCAGTCCTGGGGGAAGAGGGCTGGAAGGACATCGTTCCGGTGTCCGCGACGGACGGCTTCCAAGTGAAGACAGTCGCGGACGTGCTGATCGGCCACATGCCGCCGTCGCCGCCGCTGTACCCGGACGGTCATCTGACGGACGAGCCCGAAGCCGTGATGGTCGCGGAACTGATCCGCGAGGCCGCCCTTGAGGGCGTCCGCGACGAGCTGCCCCATTCCCTGGCGGTGGTGGTCGATGAGATCGTGCCCCGGGAGGGCCGGTCCGAAGACAGCCCCTTCCTGGATGTCCGGGTCAACCTGTACGTCGAACGGCCCTCGCAGAAGGCCATCATCATCGGCAAGGGGGGTGCCCGCCTCCGGGAAGTCGGCACCACCGCGCGCAAGGGAATCGAGGCGCTGCTGGGAACCCGCATCTACCTGGACCTGCACGTCAAGGTCGCCAAGGACTGGCAGCGGGATCCGAAGCAGCTCGTGAAGCTGGGTTTCTAAGCCGAGGTTCTGAAAAGGCGGACCCGCCGCGGGCCCGCGGCTTTGAGCGTGCCCATCGGCATTTTCCCAGATTCGGACCATAGTATAGGCGGACTCCCGTTCGTGAAGGAAGGCTCCACAATTGGCTCGACCCCGTGAAGACCGTGCAGGCGGAACCGGTGCGCCGGTTCGGTCACGTACCGCTGCCCGGCACACGGAAGATCCTTCCGCCGGCCCGGCCCGCCATCTCGGCGCCGTCCGGCGGACACCCACCTGGCTCAAGATCGGCACGGCCGTCGTCTCAGTGCTGCTCGTGGGTGTCCTCGCGTTCGGCGCCTACTGGGTCGTCCGGCTGCAGGGAAACCTCACCAAGTCCCCGCTGAGTGCAGGCAACAAGACCGAAGGTGCCGTGGACGAATCGAGGGGCAGGATGCAGATCCTGGTCCTCGGCTCGGACAGCCGCGACGGAGCAAACGCGCAATACGGCAGCGCCGACGACTCCACCGGCTACGGGAAGTCGGACGTCATGATGCTGCTGGACATCGCGGAGGACAACAAACATGTCAGCGTCATCAGCTTCCCCCGGGACCTGCTGGTCGACATCCCGAAGTGCAAGGACCAAACGACCGGCACCGAGTACCCGGCCCGAGAAGGCGTGATGATCAACGAGGCGATGTCCGAGGCGGGCATCGGCTGCGCGGTGGACACCGTGAACAAGCTCACCGGCCTCGAGGTCGACCACTTCATGATGGCGGACTTCACCGCCGTCAAGGAACTCTCCAACACGGTCGGCGGCGTGGAAGTCTGCATCAGCGACGCGGTGTATGACCCCGATTCGAGGCTGCGGCTGCCCGCGGGGACGTCCACGGTCCAGGGTGAGCAGGCACTGTCATTCCTGCGTACCCGGCACGCTTTTGCGGACGGCGGCGATCTCGGCCGGATCAAGGCCCAGCAGGGCTTCCTTTCCTCGCTGGCACGCAAGCTGAAGGCTGACGGCACCCTCTCCAACCCCGCCAAGATGCTGGAGATCGCCGATGTCGTCACCAAGAACCTCACGATTGACGACGGGCTGGCTTCCATCCCGACGCTGCTGACTGTGGGAAACCGGCTGAAGGACATCGACGTCGGCAAGATTGCGTTCGTGGCGGTACCTACCGTCCCGGCGGTGATCGACTCGAACCGCCTGCAGATGGCGGAGCCCGCCGCGTCCCAACTCTTCGCCGCGATGCGTAACAACGTGGACCTGACGGATCCGACGGCGCCGAACGACTCTGCGGAGCCCAGCGCCAGCGCCGAGCCGACGCCAACCGAGTCGGCGCCGGCCTACGACAAGTCGCTGCAGCCGGTCAGGGTCGCCAACGGCTCCGGCGTCCCGGCACGGTCCCAGGAGATCATGCAGGCGCTGATCGCCGGGGGCTTCACCCAGCTGGATCAGCTGGCGGCCCGGCCCGTGGCCACGACGGCCGTCTACTTCGGTCCGGAATTCGCCGATGTCGCCGCCGATGTTGCCGCACTGCTGGGGATTCCCGCAACCCAGGTTCTTCCGGCCTCCGGGGTGCAGGGAGTCCAGGTCTATCTGGGCAGCGACTTCGCGAGCGGCACCCCGACGCAAGAGCCGGCCGTGGATTTGCCCGAGGGCATCGTCAACCAGACGGCCGGGGACACGGTCTGCCAACAGGCCAACCCGGCGCTGATCACGCGCTGACCCTGAACCGCAGAAGACCCCGCCCGGCTCGTCCGGACGGGGTCTTCTGCGCTGTCGCTGCGTCGGGCCCGGGTTAGGGCGCCCGCGGCCGCCGGCGCCGGCAGGACGGACAGCGGCGCGTCACCAGATGCTCACGCGCTCCTCCGGCGGCATCCACATGCCGTCCTGCCCGGTGACGCCGAAGGCCTCGTGGAACGCGTCGAGGTTCTTCGCGATGGCGTTGGTGCGGAACTCGTTGGGGGAGTGCGGGTCCGTGGCGAGCCGGCGGACGGCTTCCTCGGTCCGGATGACCTGGCGCCACCCCGCGGCCCAGGAGGCGAAAAAGCGCTGGAAGCCGGTGAGCCCGTCCAGGACGGGCGGTTCCTCCCCGCGGAGGCCGATCAGATACGCCTTGTACGCGATGGCCAGGCCGCCCAGGTCGCCGATGTTCTCGCCCAGGGTCAGCTTGCCGTTGACGTGGTGCCCGGGCGCGGCGCCGGGGGAGAGCGCATCGAACTGGGCCACCAGCTTGGAGGTCAATGCCTCGAAGGAAGTGCGGTCCTCCTCGGTCCACCAGTTCCGGAGGAGCCCCTTCCCGTCATACTGCGACCCCTGGTCATCGAAGCCGTGCCCGATCTCGTGGCCGATCACGGCACCGATTCCGCCGTAATTCACGGCGTCGTCCGCGTCGGCCGTGAAAAACGGCGGCTGGAGAATGGCGGCGGGGAACACGATCTCGTTGAGCAAAGGGTGGTAGTAGGCGTTCACCGTCTGCGGCGTCATGAGCCACTTCTCCCGGTCCACGGGCTTGCCCACCTCGTCCAGGTGCCGGTCGACGTCGGCGCTGTGCGCGCGCTCCACATTGCCCAGCAGGTCGGACGGATTGATCTGCACCGCCGAATAGTCGATCCACTTGTCCGGGTAGCCGATCTTGGCCCGGAAGGCCTCCAGCTTCTGGAGTGCCTCCAGCTTGGTGTCTTCGCCCATCCATGCGAGGCCCGTGATCGACTGGCGGTACGCCTCGATCAGATTGGCGACAAGGGACTGCATGTGGGCCTTGTGGGTTTCCGGGAAGTGCCGCGACACGTAGATCTGGCCGACGGCCTCGCCGAGGGCGGCCTCGACGACGCCGACGCCACGCTTCCAGCGGTCCTTGTTGCGCGGAGTGCCGCTGAGGGTGGTGCCGTAGAAAGCGAAATTCGCGTCCACGAACGCGGAGGAGAGGTAGGGTGCGGCGGCGCTGAGGACGCGCATCGCGAGCCATTCCTGCCAGGTGGCCAGCGGCACCGTATCCAGCAGGGCCGCCGCCCCGGCAAAGAAGTCCGGCGTGCTGACCACGACCTCCTCACGCTTCTCCGGGACGATGCCGGCGGCGTCGAACCAGCTCGCGAGGAGCGGGAAGAGCTCTGCCGCCTCGGCGGCGGACTTCAGGTTGTAGGTCTTCTGCGGATTGCGCAGCGTCACGTTGTCCCAATGATGCGAGGCGAGCGCCGTTTCCAGGTCCACGACGCGGCCGGCCGCGGCCTCCGGGTCGGCGATCCCGGCCAGGCCGAGCATGATCCGCACGTGTTCGCGGTAGGCCTGGACCGTCGGAGCGAACTTCTCCTCCCGATAGTAGGACTCGTCCGGCAGGCCGAGTCCGCCCTGGCCGGTGTACAGGAGGATCCGGTCCGGGTTCCCCGCATCGGGCGCCGGGTAGATATAGAAGAGGCCCGGGACATCGGCGCGGAACAGGCGTCCGGCCAGGGTGACGAGTTCGCCGCGCGATGTGGTGGCGAAAACACTGGCGAGGCGCTCCCGGATCGGCGCCAGGCCCTTGGCCTCCACCGCAGCCTCGTCCATGAAGCTGTTGTAGAGATCCCCGATCTTGCGCTCGATGCCGGTGGCCTCCTCACCACGGCCGGCGGCGTCCTCGATGATCTCCTTGACCGCCAGCTCGGAACCGTCGCGCAGCGCGGTGAACGTGCCCTCCAGGGGCCGGTCATCCGGAATGGTGGTGCTCTTGAGCCAGCCGCCGTTGACATGCTCGTACAGGTCGTCCTGCGGCCGGACAGTGGCGTCGATGTTGGACAGGTCGATCCCCGAAAGTGGCACGGATGCTCCTTTGAGAGGCAGGCTGACGCCGGAACTGCACCGGCGCGCGGTCTGCATGGTGGACATTGGAGAGGTGTGGCTCACTTCATCTTACGCACCCGTGTTACTGTGAAAACGTGCGCGCAGAACTGCTACTTCTTAGCTGCCGCGGCGAGGCCTCAGACGCGATCTAGCGCAAGGCCCACCCTCGCTGCGGAGACTGTGTTGCCCGGCCACCCTTTCACCAGGAACCACAGAAAAGGCCCCGATAGTAATGCGAAACGCACAGCAGCCCTCAGGAATGCCCGTCCACCGCTATGTCCCGTTCCAGGACCAGATCACCGTTGACCTGCCGGACCGCACCTGGCCCGAGAAGGTCATCACCAAGGCCCCGCGCTGGTGCGCCGTGGATCTGCGCGACGGCAACCAGGCCCTGATCGACCCGATGAGCCCGGCCCGCAAGATGAAGATGTTCGACCTGCTGGTGCGTATGGGCTACAAGGAGATCGAGGTCGGGTTCCCCTCGGCGTCGCAGACCGACTTCGACTTCGTCCGGCAGCTGATCGAAGGCAACCACATCCCGGACGATGTCACCATCCAGGTGCTGACCCAGGCCCGCGAGCACCTGATCGAACGGACCTACGAGTCCCTGGCGGGCGCCAAGCAGGCGATCGTGCACCTCTACAACTCGACGTCGGTCCTGCAGCGCCGCGTCGTGTTCAACCAGGACGAGGACGGCATCCTGGACATCGCCCTGCAGGGCGCCCGCCTGTGCAAGAAGTACGAGGAGACCCTCGTCGACACCCACGTCACCTACGAGTACTCGCCGGAATCCTTCACCGGGACCGAACTCGAGTACGCCGCGCGCGTCTGCAATGCCATCGCGGACGTGTTCGAGGCATCGGCTGACCGGCAGGTCATCATCAACCTGCCCGCCACGGTTGAAATGGCGACCCCCAATGTGTACGCCGACTCCATCGAGTGGATGAGCCGCCACCTGCACCCGCGCGAGGGGATCATCCTGTCCCTGCACCCGCACAATGACCGCGGCACCGGCGTCGCGGCGGCCGAGCTCGGGTATCTGGCCGGGGCGGACCGGATCGAGGGCTGCCTGTTCGGCAATGGCGAGCGGACCGGCAACGTCGACCTGGTGACCCTGGGACTGAACATGTTCGTCCAGGGCGTCGACCCGATGATCGATTTCTCCGATATCGACGAAATCCGCCGCACCGTGGAGTACTGCAACCAGTTGCCCGTCGCGGAGCGTTCCCCGTACGGCGGCGACCTGGTCTTCACGGCCTTCTCCGGCTCCCACCAGGACGCCATCAAGAAGGGCCTGGAGGCCCTGGAGAAGGAAGCAGCGACCGCCGGCGTGGAAGTTTCAGACTACACCTGGCAGGTCCCGTACCTGCCGGTGGACCCGAAGGACCTGGGCCGCAGCTACGAAGCCGTCATCCGCGTCAACTCCCAGTCCGGCAAGGGCGGTGTCGCCTACCTGCTCAAGAACGAGCACAGCCTGGACCTGCCGCGCCGGGCCCAGATCGAGTTCTCCGGGGTCATCCAGAAGCAGACGGACACCGTCGGCGGCGAGGTCAGCGGCGCCCAGCTCTGGCAGGTCTTCCAGGACGAGTACCTGCCCTCCGGCGCCGCCGACGCCCAGTGGGGACGGTACGGGCTCGGCTCGGTCAGCACCGAGACGGACGAGGACGGCACCATGACGCTGCACGCCGCGCTCAAGGTTGACGGCACCCAGGTCCGCCGGACCGGTACCGGCAACGGTCCGATCGCGGCACTGCTGAGCATCCTGCGCGAAGACGGCGTGGACGTCCGCGTGCTGGACTTCAGCGAGCACGCCCTGTCCGAAGGCGGCAGCGCCCTGGCCGCCGCCTACGTCGAATGCGCCGTGGGGGAGCGGGTGCTGTGGGGCGTCGGGATCGACGCCAACACGAGCACTGCCTCCCTCAAGGCCGTGATCTCGGCCGTCAACCGCGCCATCCGGGACGCCCGCGCCTGACCGGCTGCCTGAGAAGCCCAAGGCTGCGCCGCCGGTGCACCCGGCGGCGCAGCGCGTTCCGCATGCCGTGTTTCCCGAAAGACAGTGCGAAGATTAACTGTGGTCCAAGAATCCTTTGCTGCGCGCAGCTACCGTGATGACGCCGTCGTCCTGCGTACGCACAAGCTGGGCGAGGCGGACCGCATCATCACCCTGCTGACCAAACACCACGGCCAGGTCCGGGCGGTCGCGAAGGGGGTGCGCCGCACCAGCAGCCGCTTCGGTGCCAGGCTCGAACCGTTCATGGTGGCCGACCTCCAGCTGATCTCCGGCCGCACGCTGGACATCGTCACCCAGGCCGTCGCCAAGGGCGCCTACGGCGGGAACATCGCCGCGGATTACGGCCGCTACACGGTGGCCGCGGCCATGACGGAGACCGCCGAGAAACTCACCGACGTCGACGGCGAATCAGGTACCGCCCAGTACAACCTGCTCGTCGGCGCCCTGGCGTCGCTGAGCCGGGGCGACCACACCCCGGAACTGATCCTGGATTCATACTTGCTCCGCGCCCTGTCCACCGGCGGCTGGGCCCCCAGCTTCACCGACTGCGCGCGTTGCGGCGCGCCCGGGCCGCACAATGCCTTCTCGGCCCCGCTCGGCGGCATGGTGTGCGGCGACTGCCGGCCGCCGGGGTCCCCGGCGCCCGCCGCGGACACCGTCCTCCTGCTCGGTGCGCTGCTGACCGGAAACTGGACGACGGCGGACGCCTCCGCGCCGGTCCACCGCCGGGAGGCCGCCGGCCTCGTGGCCAGCTACCTGCAATGGCATCTGGAACGTGTCCTGAAATCCCTCAAACATGTGGAGCGAACTTAACTGTGGCCTTGGGAAGAAACCTCGGAAGAAACCTAGAAAAGAACTCCGAAAAAAACTCGGCAAAGAACGCCGGAAAGAAGAGTCCCGCCCGGCGACGCAACACCCCGGTCGCGCCTCCCTATGCGCATCCCTCCGGTGCCGTGCCGCCCGCCATTCCGGTGGAATT
>JAODMV010000112.1 GCA_025464875.1 Arthrobacter sp.
CACCTTCGAGCTTCCGGTGGCAGCTGCCCGGCTGGCACCGCGCTTCGACGCCATCGTGGCGCTCGGCGTCGTGATCCGGGGCGGAACCCCCCACTTCGAGTACGTCTGCGAGGCGGCCACCCTGGGCTTGACCGAGGTCAGCGTCCGCACCGGAGTTCCCGTCGGCTTCGGCGTGCTGACCTGTGACACCGAACAGCAGGGCATCGACCGCGCCGGGCTGCCGGGTTCTACCGAGGACAAAGGGCACGAGGCCGTCACCGCCGCCTTGGCCACCGCGGTGACGCTCCAGCGCTACATCTAACGCCGCCGAGCCGCCGCATGGATGTGTATTCGATCACATCCCGCCCCTCCTGCGGGGGGCGGGCGGCGGCTCTCCGGCCGCGAGCAAGTAGGCTGGACGATGTGAAGAATTTCGAGTCGCTGTTCGCAGAACTGAGTGAGAAGGCCGCCGCGCGCCCGAACGGCTCCCGCACCGTCGCCGAACTGGATTCCGGAGTCCACGGCATCGGTAAGAAGGTCGTGGAGGAAGCAGCCGAGGTCTGGATGGCTGCCGAGTATGAATCCGATGAAGCCGCCGCGGAAGAAATTTCGCAGCTGCTCTATCACCTGCAGGTTCTGATGCTCGCCAAAGGACTCAGCCTGGAAGACGTTTACAAGCATCTCTAGCCACGTCAGCCCCGGCTGTCGCCCGGATTTGTCCGCGCGGCCCGGTGCATCGCGTGGCCCAGGTGCCTGAACCGAAAACTTCCTAACCCAAGAAAGACCTCACCAATGCTGAGAGTTGCCGTCCCGAACAAGGGATCCCTGTCCGAAGCTGCCTCCGCCATGCTCGCCGAGGCTGGGTACCGCCAGCGCCGCGACACCCGCGAACTGGTCATGGTGGACCCGGACAACGACATTGAGTTCTTCTTCCTCCGCCCGCGCGACATCGCCGTGTACGTCGGCCAGGGAACGCTCGACGTCGGCATCACCGGCCGCGACCTGCTCCTCGACGCGGAGGTCGAGGCCGAGGAGCTGCTGCCGCTGGGCTTCGCGGCTTCCACCTTCCGGTTCGCCGGCCCGGTGGGCGACTTTACCGCCGTCGAACAGCTTGAGGGCAAGCGCCTCGCCACCAGCTACGACGGCCTCCTCCGCGGCTACCTGGCCGAGCGCGGTATCGAGGCCAAGGTGGTCCGCCTTGACGGCGCCGTCGAATCCTCGGTGCGTCTCGGCGTCGCCGACGCGATCGCCGACGTCGTCGAAACCGGCAGCACCCTCAGGGCCGCCGGCATGGAGATCTTCGGGGAACCGATCCTGCGCTCGGAGTCCGTGCTGATCGGCCGCAAGGGCGAACAGAACCCGGCCACCGAGGTGCTGATCCGCCGTCTCCAGGGCGTCCTGGTTGCCCGGCAGTACGTGCTTATGGACTATGACATCCGCAAGGAACTCGTGGAAGAGGCCGCGGCGCTGACGCCCGGCCTGGAATCGCCCACGGTTTCGCCGCTGCGCGACTCGGACTGGGTCGCCGTCCGTTCCATGGTTCCCAAGAGGGAAACCAACCGGATCATGGACGAACTCTACGACCTGGGCGCCCGCGCCATCCTGGTCAGCAGCATCCACGCCTGCCGCATCTGAGCCCGGCACAACCATGAGCGAAGATCAGGAGAAGTCATGAGTGTTGCCGTGCGCGTCATCCCATGCCTGGACGTCGATGCGGGCCGCGTGGTCAAGGGCATCAACTTTGAAGGGCTCCGCGACGCCGGTGACCCGGTGGAGCTGGCGCACCGCTACGACAATGGCGGCGCCGACGAGCTGACGTTCCTTGACGTCACGGCCTCCTCCGGCAACCGGGAAACCACTTTCGACGTGGTCCGCCGCACCGCCGAGGAGGTTTTCATTCCGCTGACCGTGGGCGGAGGCGTCCGCGGCGTGGCCGAGGTGGACAAGCTGCTGCGCTACGGTGCGGACAAGGCGGCCATCAACACCGCCGCGGTGGCCCGCCCGGCCGTGATCGACGAAATCACCCGGCACTTCGGCTCCCAGGTCCTCGTGCTGTCCCTCGATGCGCGGCGCACCCGGCCCGGATCCGAGCCCACGGCCTCCGGATTCGAGGTCACCACGCACGGCGGACGCCAGGGCACCGGAATCGACGCCATCGCCTGGGCGCGGGAAGCGGCCGACCGGGGCGTGGGGGAGATCCTGCTTAACTCGATCGACGCCGACGGCACCAAGGACGGCTTCGACCTCGAGCTGATCCGTCTGGCCCGGGCGGCTGTCAAGGTCCCGCTTATCGCCTCCGGCGGCGCGGGCCGGCCGGAGCACTTCCCGCCGGCGGTCGCCGCCGGCGCGGACGCGGTCCTGGCCGCCTCCGTGTTCCACTTCGGACCGCTGGACATGATTTCCCAGGTCAAGCACGCGATCCGCGAAGCCGGCTTCGAGGTCCGCTAGGCGCTGCGGCGGCAAGCCACAAGACAACGAGGGGCTCACGTACAGCAGTACGTGAGCCCCTTGTTGCTTCCGTGGAAGTGGACCGCCTACCGGATCAGAGACCGACTTCGGCGGACTGCAGCAGCGCGACGGCGTCCGGCTGGCCCTCGAAGGTGACCAGGGCGTGGCGGGTCCGTCCGTGGGCGTGCATCAGCAGCTCGCCCGGCTCGCCCACGATCGCCACGGAAACGGGCGCGCGCCTGGCTACATGCCGGGGCCCGGACGGCCGGACCAGCACGATGCCCAGGTCCACGCCCCGGTAGAGGATGGCCGCGCGCTTGATGAGCTCGTCCCACAGGGCGTCGGAGTAGGCCTCGTCCAAGGCCCGTGGTGCCCAGCGGTCTACGGCGCGGCGAACGTCCTCGGTATGCACGAAGTATTCGATCAGGTTGGAGCTTTCGTCCAGAGCCTTGATTTTCAGGGGGGAGAGCGGCGGGGGGCCGGCCCGGAAAGAGTTGACCAGCTTGCTGTACTCTTCCGGAGTCTTCAGCCTGGCGGACAGCTTGGCCGTGGCCTGGTCCGAGGCCTTGGACAGCCGCTTGATCAGCAGCCCCAGGCCCACTGCTGCTTTCCGCTCCCGGAGGTACAGGTGGGCGGCAAGGTCCTTGGTGCGCCAGCCTTTGCAGAGCGTGGGGGAGTCAGGCCCGGCCGCCAGCAGGGTTTCGGCCAAGACTTCTCGGGACGGTTCGACGAAATGCATCACTTGAGAAACTAGCACGTACGGCTGTGCGTGCGCACTGGAATCGCCGCTGCCGTGGTGCCTGGCGGTAATTCGTTGCGATGTTAAGCGCGGTCGCGGGGCACTGAGCGTCGCCGCGCCGGGAGGCACTAGACTTGAGCTGATGTCTGAGCAGCCCGCCCCCGCCTCCCGCCCGTCCGTTCCGCTTCCGGCGGTTCCTCCGGCGGTTCACGATGCCAGTCCCCTTCCGGCCGGACTGGCAGATGCCTTGAAGCGGGACAGCGCCGGTTTGGTGGCCGCGATCGTCCAGCAGTTCGACACCCAGGAGGTGCTGATGCTGGGCTGGATGGATGACGAGGCCCTGCACCGCACCATGACAACTGGACGCGTGACCTTCTACTCGCGTTCCCGGCAGGAATACTGGCGCAAGGGGGACACCTCCGGCCACGTGCAGTGGGTCAAGTCCCTCGCGCTGGACTGCGACGGCGACGCCCTGCTGATCCGCGTCGACCAGGTCGGCGCGGCGTGCCACACGGGAAGCCGGACCTGCTTCGACGGCCGGGAGATCGACGCCGTCGTCAGCTGAGCAGCACAGCAGCGGAGCATTCATAGCATTCAAGGCTTCGGGCACCGGAGCGTCAAAACCCACTGAAAGAACAGGCGGAAACCACAGCCATGCAGGACCTTGGAATCATCAGCCCTGGCCTGGAAGAGTTCCGGAAACTCGCAGGCCACAGCCGTGTCATCCCCGTCCGGCTGAAGGTGCTGGCTGATGCCGAAACCCCCATCGGCTTGTACCGTAAGCTCGCCCAGGGCCAGCCGGGAACCTTCCTGATGGAGTCCGCGGCCGTCGGCGGCTCCTGGTCCCGGTATTCCTTCATCGGCGCACGGTCCCGGGCCACCCTGACCACCAAGGACGGCCAGGCCCACTGG
This sequence comes from Arthrobacter sp., assembly GCA_025464875.1. Taxonomy (GTDB): domain Bacteria; phylum Actinomycetota; class Actinomycetes; order Actinomycetales; family Micrococcaceae; genus Arthrobacter. The sequence continues at coordinate 4,079 of JAODMV010000112.1, forward strand.
CTGGGCGAACCGCCCGCGGGCGTTCCGGTGGACGGCAGCCCGGTAGACGCCATCCGCGACACCATCGAGGCGCTCCGCACCGAACGCTTCGACGGCCTGCCGCCCTTCACCTCGGGACTCGTGGGGTTCCTCGGCTGGGAAACGGTCCGCCACTGGGAACGGCTGACCAGCCCGCCGGAAGACGATCTGGAGCTGCCGGAGATGGCGCTGAACCTCGTGACGGACATGGCGGTGCACGACAACGTCGACGGCACCGTGCTGCTGATCGCCAACGCCATCAACTTCGACAACAGCTCCGAACGGGTCGATGAGGCCTGGCACGACGCCGTCGCCCGGGTGAAGGCGC
>JAODMV010000114.1 GCA_025464875.1 Arthrobacter sp.
TCCGTTCTCCGTGGTCCTGTTCGACGAAGTTGAAAAGGCCCACGCGGACCTCTTCAACTCGCTCCTGCAGATCCTCGAAGACGGCCGCCTGACCGACTCCCAGGGCCGCGTGGTGGACTTCAAGAACACCGTGATCATCATGACCACCAACCTCGGCACCCGCGACATCTCCAAGAGCGTTGCGACCGGCTTCCAGTCCGGCACGGACACCCAGACCGGCTACAACCGGATGCGCGCCCGCGTCACGGAGGAACTCAAGCAGCACTTCCGCCCCGAGTTCCTGAACCGTGTGGATGACGTTGTGGTGTTCCCGCAGCTCACCCAGGACGAGATCATCGAGATCGTGGACATGTTCGTGGGCCGGCTGGAGAAGCGCCTCAAGGACAAGGACATGGGCATCGAGCTCACGCCCGCGGCCAAGGTGCTCCTGGCGACCCGCGGCTACGATCCCGCGATGGGGGCCCGGCCGCTGCGCCGCACCATCCAGCGCGAGATCGAGGACCAGCTCTCCGAGAAGATCCTGTTCGGCGAGCTGCACCCCGGCGACATCGTGGTGGTGGATGTGGACGGCGAAGGCGACGACGCCAAGTTCACCTTCGCCGGCAACGCCAAGCCGCGCATCCCGGAGATCGCTCCGAGCGTCTAAACGCTAGTCCAAAGGCCCCGTCCGCTCCGCAAAGGAGTCGGCGGGGCCTTTGCGTTGTCCTGACCTCCAGCTCGGCCCGGCGGCATTATCGACGCCGCCGGCCCGAGGGGCGGCTTTCCCAAGGCCTCGCCTAAGATGGGGCTGTGACTGAGACGATCCGCATCCGCCCTGCCCGCACAAGCGATGTGGCGGCCATCAAGTCGCTGGTGGCGCCGCTGGCCGAGCAACGGATCCTGATGGCGAAGGAGACGGTGGCGTACTACGAAAGCCTGCAGGAGTTCCGGATCGCCGAGTCCGCTGACGGCGAGGTGATCGGCTGCGGGGCGCTGCACGTCATGTGGGAGGACCTGGCCGAGGTGCGCACCCTCGCGGCATCGGACGCCTGGCGCGGCAAGGGAGTCGGCCATCTGCTGGTCGAGCGGCTGCTGGAGGAGGCGAAGGCCCTGGGCGTTTCCCGGGTGTTCTGCCTGACGTTCGAGGTGGACTTCTTCAAGAAGCATGGCTTCGACGTCATGGCGGACCAGACTGCCGTGGATCCCGTGGTCTATTCCGAGCTGCTGCGCTCGCATGACGAAGGCGTCGCCGAGTTCCTGGACCTGGCCCGGGTGAAGCCGAACACGCTGGGCAACACCAGGATGATCAAGGCGCTGTAAGCAAGGCGCTGTAAGGGCCGCCGAAGACCGCCGGAAGTGGGCCTTCCCTTCAAGATAGTTGATGGATAAACTGATTGCGGCCCAGGGGGTGGGCCGCCATCTTCCGGAGGCACGAAATTGCACAACAACGCGATCTTTCCAGATTTCTCCGCATTCCAAATGACGATTCCCGGCGCCGCAGCGCGTGTGGGGCCGGAGCACCCTGAAGGCAGCACCGCCCAGGGCCATTCGCCCGGCCAGTCCGGGGGCCGCGGCACGGCCCGGGCCGGGGCCGCAGTCCCGCCGTTTTCCTGGCTGGGGGCCGATGCGTGGCCGAACTTTCCGACCCCGCCGCAGCGGCAGCCGTGAGGCGTCCCGTCGCCGCGGATGCTCTGGTTCGGGCCCTCTAGCCGGCTCGCGGGTCCGCCGCAGCCGCCCGCGGCCGGAGCCTACCGCTGGCTGGGCCCCGGTAGTAGGGTCTAAGCAATCAGCGAGGACACCATCCAGGGAGCACATCCATGAAGAAGCTCATCAATGATCCCGGTGCCGTGGTCGACGAGTCGGTGGAGGGTTTCGGGCTTGCTCACGCCGACCTCGTGACCGTCAATCCGGACCCAAAGTACATCCTCCGCAAGGACGCCCCCGTGGCCGGCAAGGTGGCTCTCGTCTCGGGCGGCGGCAGCGGCCACGAGCCGCTCCACGGCGGCTTCGTCGGCATGGGCATGCTCGACGCCGCCGTGCCCGGTGCTGTGTTCACCTCGCCCACGCCTGACCAGATCCTTGCGGCCACGCTCGCCGCCAACTCGGGCGCCGGCGTCGTGCACATCGTGAAGAACTACACGGGCGACGTGCTCAACTTCGAGACCGCAGCGGAACTGGCGCAGGCCGAAGACGTGGAAGTCCGCACTGTCCTGGTCAATGACGACGTGGCGGTGCTGGATTCGCTCTACACGGCGGGGCGCCGCGGGGTGGGCGGCACCGTCCTCGTGGAGAAGATCGCCGGCGCGGCTGCCGAACGCGGCGACGACCTCGACGCCGTGGCCGCCATGGGGGGCCGGGTCAACCAAAACGTCCGCACCATGGGCGTGGCCTTGGCCGCCTGCACCGTCCCCCACGCGGGGAAGCCCAGCTTTGAGCTGGAGGAAAACGAGATCGAGATCGGCATCGGAATCCATGGGGAGCCCGGCCGGCACCGCATCCCGATGGAAAACGCCGACGGCATCACGGACCGCCTGCTGGACCCCGTCGTCAGCGACCTCGGCCTTGCTTCCGGGGAAAATGTGCTCCTGTTCGTCAACGGCATGGGCGGCACGCCGCAGAGCGAGCTGTACATCGTCTATCGCCGCGCCGCGCGGGTGCTGGCGGAGAAGGGCGTCACCGTGGCGCGCTCGCTGGTGGGCAACTACATCACCTCCCTCGAGATGCAGGGCTGCTCGATCACGGTCTTGCGCCTCGACGACGAGATGACGAGGCTCTGGGACGCCCCCGTCCGCACACCGGCCCTGCGCTGGGGGGTGTGACGGTGGGACTCGACATCAAGTGGGCGCTGCGGTGGATCGCCTTGTCCGCTGAGGCCATGGCGGAACACCGCGTCGAGCTGATCGAGCTGGACAGGCCGATCGGGGATTCTGATCACGGCGAGAACATGGACCGCGGCTTCAAGGCCGTGACGGAAAAAATCGCCGAGGTCCTCCCGGAGAAGCCCGGGCCGGCGTTGAAGCTGGCGGCCATGACGTTGATTTCCAAGGTCGGCGGAGCTGCCGGCCCGCTCTACGGAACGGCCTTCCTGCGGGCCGCCGCGGCGCTGGGTGACGAACCGGAAATCGACGCCGCCGCCCTGGTGACAGCCCTGCAGGCGGCCCGGGACGGCATCGTCGCCCGCGGAAAAGCCGAGCCCGGCGACAAGACCATGGTGGACGCCTGGACCCCCGCAGTCGACGCGGCGGCTGCGGCGGCGGGGGACGGCGACGTCCGCAAGGTCCTGGACGCCGCTGCGGAGGCAGCCGAGCACGGGGCCGTAGCCACCGAGCCCATGATTGCCCGCAAGGGACGCGCCAGCTACCTGGGGGAGCGCAGCGCCGGGCACCGCGACCCGGGAGCCCAGTCCAGCGCCTACATTCTGCGCGCCGCAGCCGAGGCGGCGAAATGACAGTCGGGCTCATCGTCGTCTCGCACAGCGAAAAAATCGCCGACGGCGCCGCTGAACTGGCTGCGCAGATGGCGCCCGACGTCTTGATTGTGCCGGCCGGCGGCACCGACGACGGCCGGATCGGCACGAGCCTGGAGAAGGTCTTGGCCGCACTCGAACAGTTCATCGGCGGCGACGGCGTCGTGGTCCTGACGGATCTGGGGTCGGCGGTGATGACAGCGGAATCCGCAGTGGAATTCATGGCCGATCCGCAGCCCGTGCTGCTGGCCGATGCGCCACTGGTGGAGGGGCTCGTGGCTGCGGCAGTCGCAGCCCAGGTCGGGGCCGAGGTGGAAGCGGTGAAGGACGCCGCGGAAGCCGTCTACCGGCCTCCCGCTGCGCCGGAAGTGCCCGCGCGCGAGCATCAACAGCCGCCGGATGCTTCGGGGGACTTCGAAATCGTCAACCAGGCGGGCTTGCATGCCCGGCCAGCGGCGAAGCTCGCCGGTGGCCTGTCGGGCATGGACGCCGATGTAACGGTCAACGGCATGGACGGGGCGTCCATGACGTCGCTCATGATGCTGGGCGCCGGCAAGGGGGCGACGCTGCATGTCGAGGCCAGCGGGCCCGACGCCGCCAAAGCCGTTGACTATGTGGCAAGCCAGGTCAAGGCAGGCTTCGGCGAGCCCTAGCGCCCTCCTGAGCCGGGAAGCCGGAGGCCGCCCCGGTGGAGCTCCGCCAGGCCGTCGCTCAGCAGGCCCGCCAGTGCGCGCTCAAGCTGCTCCGGAGCCGAGTTCAGCCGGTGCAGGGCCGCGAGCGGAATGCCGACCCCCTCGGGCTCGAAACCAAGGTCGGCCGGGGCGCGGTGGAAGAGCTCCGGCTCCACCGGCGCCTGCGCCATGCGCAGGACCGCCATCACGGCGCCGCGCACCTGGCGGTCCGTTCCGTGCCAGGACTGTCCTTTCGGCGTGTACGTCGGCGGCGGCTCGCCGGCCGCGCGCCAGGCGCAGGACGCGCGGACCGGGCATTCCCCGCATTTCGGCGCCCGCGCTGTGCATACCAGGGCCCCAAGCTCCATGACGGAGGCGTTCCAGCGTACGGAGGCGCCGGCGTCGTCTGGCAGCAGCTGCGCCGCCAGCCGCATTTCCGCGGCGGTCAGGGTCTGCGACGGCAGGGCGGTGCCGGAGACCAGGCGCGCGTGGACCCGGCGGATGTTGGTGTCCACCACCGTTTCGCGGCGCCCGAAGGCGAAGGCGGCAACGGCAGCGGCCGTGTAGCTGCCCACACCGGGGAGCTCCAGGAGCTCCGCATGGCTGCCGGGAACCGCCCCGCCATGGTTGTCCCGGATGGCGACGGCGGCTGCGTGCAGGCGCAGGGCCCGCCGGGGATATCCGAGGCGCCCCCAGGAGCGGACGGCCTCGCCCGCGGGTTCCGCGGCCAGCGCGGCCGGCTCCGGCCAGCGCTGCAGCCACTCGTCCCAGACCGGCAGGACACGGACCACCGGCGTCTGCTGGAGCATGACCTCGCTGACCAGCACGCCCCAGGGTGTGCACTCTGCGGACCGCCACGGCAGCGCCCTGGCCCCGGACTCGAACCACTCATCCAGCGCCTCGTGAAGGCCGGACAGTTCGCGGCCGTCAGGAAGTAGCCCGCCGGCACGGGGGTCGGTCGGAGTGGCAGTCGGGATGGCGGGAAAATCAGCTGCAGTTTTGATCCAATCAGCCTAATAGATGCGCGCCGTGGTCCGCCCCGCGGCGTGGTGGTAGCTCATACCCTCCGCGGTTCTCTAGCCTAGAAGGATGGTCAGGCAAGGCAACTCAGGCACGAACGGTTCAAGGCCGAAGGTTTCCGGCAGCGGGAAACCCGGGCGGAAACCCGTGCGGCGCCCGGTCAGCCCGGTCTACCGCCGCCGCCGACTTTTCGTGGGCGCCGTCCTGCTTCTCGTGCTCGCCATTGTCCTGGGCGGCTTCGTGGCAGTCTCCACCGCCCTCAACGCCGGCGGGACGGCCGCCACGGACGCAGGCGGACAGGCCGCGGAGAGCCAGCCGGCTGATGGCGGAGCCGCCGCCGCCCCCGCAGCCACGCCAACCCCCACGGCCACCGGCGGCTGCCAGGAGAATCTCGTCACCGTCACAGCTGCCACCGACAAGGCCGCCTACGCCCCGGGCGAGGATCCGCTGCTCACCCTGAAGGTTACGAACGGGAACAAGGTGCCGTGCCAGGTGAACCTCGGGACTTCGCAGATGGAGTTCCTGGTCACCAGCGGCTCGGACCGGATCTTCTCCTCCCAGGACTGCCAGGCGGAGAGCACGGACCTGGTGAGGACCCTCGCCCCGGGCCAGAGCGAAACCGCGAACTTCCCCTGGCAGCGCAACCGCACGGTACAGGGCTGCACGCCCATCCAGGCGACACCCGGAGCCGGCGGGGCGTACTACGTCTTCACGGCCCGGCTGGCGAACAAG
>JAODMV010000148.1 GCA_025464875.1 Arthrobacter sp.
AGAATGGGGCGATCAACCTAGTGAAGAGGAGAACAACACCCAATGACATCCCGTGACCCTTACCAAGAACTTCCCCAGCTTCCGGAATTTCACGTAACCAGCTCCGACATCGATGACGGTCTTACGCTTCCCCCGGCGCAGCGCAGCGGGAAGATGGGGATTGAAGGCGGCCAGGACCGATCCCCGCAGCTGTCGTGGTCGGGGTTTCCGGCGGAGACCAAGAGCTTCGCGGTGACCGTCCTGGACCCCGACGCTCCCACCGGGAGCGGTTTCTGGCACTGGGCTGCCTTCAATCTGCCGGCGTCGACCACCTCCCTGCCCTCCGGCGCAGCGGAGAACGGCCTGCCCGAGGGCGCCGTCCAGCTGGCGAACGACGCCGGCTTCCGCGGCTTCGTGGGCGCGGCGCCGCCCTCCGGCCACGGCGTGCACCACTACCACGTGGTGGTCCACGCGCTGGATGTGGAGAAGCTCGACCTCCCCGCCGAGGCCAGCCCCGCCTACCTGGGCTTCAACCTCTTTTCGCACGCCATCGGCCGCGCACGGCTGGTCGGCACCTTCGAGCAGCCCTAACCGCATCCCCCGCGGTAGGTGCACGTCCGGGAGCTATGGGACGTGCACCTCCCGCGTTTCAGCTGCTGATGAAGTCGAGCAGGTCCTTGTCGAAGGCTTGCTGGTACGGCCCGGCGATGCCGTGCGGCGCGCCGGGATAGACCTTCAGCGTGGCCTTCTCGACCAGGTTGACCGCCTTTTTCGCCGAGGCCTCGATGGGCACGATCTGGTCCTCATCGCCGTGGGCGATGAGCATCGGCACCTTGACGGCCCTGAGGTCGTCGGTGAAATCGGTCTCGGAGAACGCCCGGACGCAGTCATAGGCGGCCTTGAGCCCAACCTGCATTCCCAGACGCCAGAACTGGTCCCGCTGGCCCTGGGAGACTACCGACCCTTCTCGATTGGTTCCGAAGAACGCCGCGGAGAGGTCCTTGTAGAACTGTGACCGATCGGCCAAGACCGCGCCTCGCATCTCATCGAATGCCTCGATCGGCATGCCTTCGGGGTTGCTCTCGGACTTGACCATCACCGGGGGGACTGCGCCGGCGGTGACGATCTTGGCGACTCTGCCACTGCCGTGACGGGCCGCGTAGCGCACGACCTCCCCGCCGCCGGTGGAGTGGCCGACGAGGATGACGTCTCGAAGGTCGAGGGTGTTGATCAAGGCGGCCAAGTCCGCGGCGTAGGTGTCCATGTCGTTGCCGTCCCAGGTCTGGGTCGAGCGTCCGTGCCCGCGCCGGTCATGCGCGATGGCGCGGAACCCGTGGTCGGCCGCGAGTTTGAGCTCGACATCCCACGCGTCGGCGGTTAGCGGCCACCCATGGCTGAACACCACCGGTTGTCCCGTTCCCCAGTCCTTGTAGAACGTCTGCGCGCCATCAGGGGCGGTGCTGTAAGGCATGATCATTCTCCTTCGGCATGTTTGTCGGTCGGCTGTCCTGCCGTGCCCTACTCCGCGCGCCGGAATTGTTGAACCAAGTGGGCGCCGCCGGCCGCAAGGTACGGCGGAGTCTATACCCGGACTCAATCCGGTTCTAGAAGCGGAGAAAAGCCACCAGACGGTCTCCCGGGGGAGCATTCCGGTGACCAAGCGGCATGACGAGTCTTCCTGCTTCTCGTCACTGGCACCATTCCTCCCGGTAGTCGGGGTGATCTTTATAGCCCGCGGCGAGGATGTTCAGCATTGACCGGCGGGCGACCGTAATCGTTCCTTCGGCCTGCGCTGGGTCGATGATTCCTTCCGCTTCAGCAGCCGTTTTCCAGGCTGCCAGAATCGCCCGTTTCTCCGCGCATTCAGCCAGCAGTGCTTTTGTCAGAGAGGCAGGGACCCCTCCGCCCAGGATGTCTGCTTCTTGCTCGGCGATGCGCGCCTCAAGAAACTGGACGATATTCATGCCATCCAGTCTTCCACTGTCGCCCGGCCGGTGCGCCGGCTGACCGAACCACATCCTCGCTTTGTGGACGGCGGCGTGGACGGGTCTGACTTTGCGCTGGGCGCCGGGACGGTTGGCTCCTCCGCGGCGGCTCGTGGTGGACGTATGCTGTTCATATTGGTATTGCAGTGAGCCTGCGCGTTTGGAATTTTGAGCGTGGAACATGCCCGAAGAAATTGCAGCGGACACCGGCCCCGGACCGAACGTTCCCGTCGCTTTCTGGGAGACGGGATTCACTGACCGGGACATCGGCACCTTTCTCCGCGAAGTAATTGTTGAGTTTGTAGAAGACATCGGAAGCCCCGTCCGGGGGATCAGTTGGGCGATCACCCTTCTCCGGGCCGGGGATGCCATCACTTTGGCGGCGGGAAGCGCGCCGGCGCGCGCCGCCGACGAGATGCAGTGCTCGTTCGAAGATGGCCCGGCCCGCCAGGCGGTTCGCTGCGGGGAATTTGTCCACGTGCCGGACACCAGTCTGGAGCGCCGCTGGCCGGGATACGCCAGTGCCGCTGACGGCCACGGAGTCAGCTCCGTCCTCTCCGTTCCTTTTGTCCCAGGGGAGCTGTTTCATGCCGCGGTTAACCTGTACGCCCCGTGGCCGCATGTCTTTACCAGTGAAGACATCACCGCGGCGGTCACGTTTGCGCGTCGGGTATCCCGGGCGCTGCGCTTGGCCCAGCAGGTGGCAGGGAAGACGGAGGGCCGGGCGGAGCTGTCCTCGGCACAGCTATCCCGGGCTCTGGCCAGTCTGGCGCTGCGGACGCTGACCCGAGAATACGGTTTCAGCATTGAGGCAGCTCTTGAATACCTCCGGGGCGTCGCGGGAAACAGGCCGCAGGGGCATGAGGATTGGATTCCGCCTGCCCCTATGTCCGGTTCCGTCCTGGACCACTATGGGAAAAGCCCGAAGTAGCGTTCAGTTCCTCACCACCACCATTCCTGATCCCAGGGCACCCGAGAAGTGGTGAGTGCAGTACGAGGCGTACATCACCTACCAGCAGTAGCGGAGATGGCCGGGCGGGACTGCCAGCGGGCCCAGTCGGCGCTGGTCTCCCGGGCAGCAGCCTGCAGCAGGGGCAGGTGTTCGGTGACTAGCTTTTCAATGCTGGTCTCCTGGGCGTGCACGGTCACGTTCATGGAGGCCCGCACCACGCCTTGTCCGTCGGCCACTCCCACTGAGACGGAGCGGACACCCGGGGGCAAGCTCCTCGTTGGCCAGGGCCCAGCCCTGTTCCCGTACCGCGGCGAGGAGTTCAAGAATCCGGCCGTCCGGCATTTTCTCCCGCTCGGGCAGGCCGGAGCGGGACGGGACCGCGAGCACCTTAAGGGCCTCCTCGGGCGGAAGGGCAGCCAGCAGCACCTTGCCCTGGGACGTCACCATGGCTGGAAACCGTGTTCCGATATCTACGCGCAAGGCGATGAGCTTCGGGACCGCGACGCGCGCCACGTACACGATGTCCGAACCGTCCAGCTGCGCCATGGAGGAGGATTCACCCGTCTGCTCTACCAGGCGCTCCATGTGCGGCCGTGCCATATCCCACAAGCCCAGGGAGCTGACATAGGCCATGCCGAGCTCCAGGACTCTGGGTGTCAGCATGTGCGCTCCGCTACTGGCCCGCACATAGCCCATCTCTTCGAGGGTAAGCAGTATCCGGCGCGCGGTCGGGCGCGCCAGCCCGGTCGCCTGCGCTACCTGGCTCAGGCTCAGTTGGGGCTGCTCCGCAGAAAAACAGCGCAGTACATCGAGCCCCGCGACGCACCGCCACTGAGGACGCCGCGTACTCCCCGATAGGGATGCCCGGTGCCCCACCGCCTCATGCAGGCAAGAGGAGAGGGAACTGTCAGTCCGTCTCGCGGGCATCGGGTGCCCTCAACCGCGACGGCGGGTACCCGTAGCGCCGGCGGACCCCCGACTCAGAGCGGGCGAGCTGCCCCCGTCGTCGTCGCCCCCGCGCCGTCGGATGGCAAGGCCACCGGACGGCGGTTGGCCTTGCATCTGGGTTCCGCCCGGGAGCAGGCTTGAGTATGCAACGGGCGAAGCCGGATGCGGGCAGTATCATTTCGGTGAAGTTGCTGCTTCTGTCCGTGGCCAGCGGATTTGTCGCCGGAGCCGCAGCCATCGCCGCAGGGCTCGCGGAGTTGGCTGTCCTCGTCGGTTGGATCGCGGCGGCTGCCGTGGCGCTGGCCTGGGTATGGCGGTTCAGCTGGCCTCAGGATCCCGGAGGCACCAAGCGGCTAGCCGAGGCAGAAGGCCGGACACGTTCCACGGACACCGCGGTCGTTCTCGCGGCCGTGGCCAGTCTTGGCGCCGTCGTGTTTGCGCTGATCGATTCGGGCGGCAGCAATGAAGCCTTGGCCGGAGCGGCAGTCGTCTTGAGCATCACCACGGTTGTCCTGTCCTGGGCCCTGGTGAACACAGTCTTCGCACTAAAGTATGCGCGGCTCTACTACCTGGACGACGACGGCGGAATCGACTTCGGGCAGGAACAGGCCCCGGCCTACAGCGACTTCGCCTACATGGCCTTTACGGTGGGTATGGCCTACGCGGTCTCCGAGACCACACCTGCCAGTAACAGGATTCGGAAGACGGCGCTCGGGCACGCCTTGCTGTCCTACCTTTTCGGCACTGGCGTCATCGCCACAGCGATCAACCTCGTCGGCAACTTGCGATAGTCCTGACGAGCCGGCCGGGTGAACGGGGGCTGCTCAGGTGGCCGGGCGGACCAGTTCGTTGTAGTCGGCGGACAGCTGGGCTGTGACCTCGTCCCACTCACCGGGCGCCACCGCCTCGCGTAAGGTCAACATCACCGCCCGGGCGGCCTCGCGAGCAACTTCCCCGTCCACGCTCGCACGCTCGGCGACACGGCGGACGAACTCATCCACGTCGAAGTCTTCCGCGGTCTCCTCCACCAATTCGGACAGCATCGGTTTCAATTCTGCTGGCAACTGGGCGGCGAGGTCACGGGCCTCGCCGCCGCTGATCCTCTCCGCCAGAGTCCTCAAGGTGGCATAAGTGAGGGCCTGGGCGCGGCTGGGCGCTACATTGGCCCGTTTCGCAACCAGGTCGACGAAGTGGTCGAATTGCATGGCAGTCCCCTTAGGGTGGAAGGCGATTGTGTAGATGGCGCTTGACCTGGCGCCGACGTGGGCTGCGCTCGTCCAATTGTCCGCCTGTGGGGCGCCGCCGTCTAGGTGGCCCTGACAGCTCGAGATGGCCCGGCAGGACAGCAACCCTGGCCGACGCGGTGCCTAGAGCCGGACGGTTCCGCGGATGCAGCTCGTGCTCGGCCCTCCGACCCAAAGCTCGCCGCTGGAGTCCGAGCTGATCTCGATGACCCCGCTGCGACCCACCCTGTGGCCTTGGGCCGCCGTGTACGTGGCGGGGGCCTGATCGGTGCGGATGAGCCATTGGGCGATGCCCGCATTGAGGCTTCCGGTGACCGGGTCTTCGGCAACGCCGATGGCGGGGGCGAACGCGCGCACCTCGAAGTCCTGGCCGGCGGTGCCGGAGGTGCCCACCACGCCGAGCATGAGGTCGGGGATCTGCGTGAGGTCGGGTTCGAGGGCGAGCACTTCGTCCGCAGTTGCGAGCCGGACGGCGACCCATCCGGGGCCGTTGTCGACCCATTGGTGCGAGATGATGCGGTCTCGGTCGATATGGAGTGCCGTGGCGATGCGGGCGAGGAGCGTTTCGCCGAGGTCGCCGCTCCGGACGGTGGGTGGGGCTGCGAACGCCAGCCCGTTGGGTGTGGTGCGGATCTTGACGAGTCCGGCGGTGCATTCCTGGACGATGACGTCGGCGTTGCGTGGCGCGCGGCCGCTCTCAAGCCAGGCGTGGGCTGACCCGAGCGTGGGATGTCCCGCGAAGGGGAGTTCACCCCCGGGAGTGAAGATTCTCAGCCGGTAGTCGGCGGCGGGGGTCGTCGGCCGTACGACGAACGTGGTTTCGGAGAGGTTCGTCCAGCGGGCGAACGCGGCCATGGTGTTCTCGGTGAGGCCTTCGGCGTCGAGCACGACGGCGACAGGGTTTCCGAGGTAGGGCGTGTGCGAGAAGACGTCGACCTGGGCGAAGTCGCGTTCGCGGGGCTGGCTCATGTGCAAGTTCTCCTTGACGGTTAGGAACGCGCCGCGGGCCGAACGGGCTGGCTAGGCCGCGCTGATCCCGAACAGGCCGATGATCAGGGCCATGACCAGCAGGGTCACCAGTTCGTGGACGCAGTTCAGGAGGGTCAGGCCAGCCGGGCGGCCTTCGAAGGCATCGTGGGTGATGAACCGTGACGCCGTGAAACCCGCCCAGAGGATGACGGCCGTGATCAGGGAGTTGGCCAGGAAATTTCCCCCGTAGAAGTGCTGGGAGAGGGCGGCCGCACCGGCAAGGACCACGGCGGTGACGAAGCTGGCCAGCAGCGTGATCAGAATGGGCTTGGTGGCATCCTTGGAGTCTGAGCTGGGGGTGACTTTGGCAACGCGCATCCAGTAGTTGCCGAAGACCTTGGGCGTGTACCAGATGGATCCGACCACCATGCTGGACAACGTGGCCAGCAGTACCGCCCAGGTATTGATCTCCGGAATCATTGCGCTCTCCTCAGGTGCACGAATTCTATGCCGAAGTCTAGGGCGAGGCCGGGCCCTGTTCGCAGCGACACGACGCGCGCGCCAGCATTCGGTGCCGCCACCCCGGCCGGTTCAGCGCGCGGGCTCGGGTTCCGCGGTCACAGGTTCCCCCGTCTCAGGCAGCGGGTCGCCCCTGTCCTCCCCGGTCCAAACCTTGATGACAGCCCAGCCCACCGCGGCCAGCGGCACTGCCAGGACGGCGCCCACGATGCCGGCCAGGATAGTGCCCGCGGCCAGGGCCAGCAGGATGATCAGGCCATGCACTTTCAGGGCGTTTCCCATGAGCACCGGCTGCAGGAAGTTGCCCTCGAGTTGATTGACGCCGACGACGACGGCCAAAACGATCAGGGCAGCGACCGGACCGTTTGAGACGAGCGCGACGAGCACAGCCAAGGCACCGGCGGCCGTGGCCCCGACCATGGGGATGAACCCGCCGATGAACGTGATGACCGCCAGCGGCAGCGCCAGCGGCACCTGCATCACCAGCAGCGCCCCGCCGATCACGACGGCGTCCACGCCGGCGACGGCCGCGGTGCCGCGGACATACCCCCCGAGCACCTCCAGGCTGCGCTGCCCGGACAGTTCGGCTTTGGCCCGGCGGTCGCCCTTGAAGGCGCGCAGGACGAACGCCCAGATCTTCTCGCCGTCCTTCAGGAAATAGAACAGGACGACGGCAAGGAGTACGAAGCCGGCGGCGAAGTTGGTGGCAGCCCCGATTCCGGTGAGGGCACCGGAAGTGAACGAGCTGCTGCCCAGGTACTCCAGCACCTTGCCGCGGGCGTCCTGGATGGCCGCGTCGTCGACGGGGAACGGCCCGGTCTTCACCAATGCGTAGAGCTGGTCGAACCCGGCGGCGGCCTTCCCCACCAGCGTCGGCCATTCTCCCCGGACGGCGAAGACGATGCCGGTGATCACCCCGCCGAGCACCGCCAGCATCCCCAGGAAGGCGACCCCGGTGGCGGCGGCCGCGGGCCAGCCGCGGCGCCTCAGCCGGGACACCAGTGGGGCGATGGCAGCGGCCAGGATGAGCGCGATGATCAGCGGGATGACGATCAGGGTAACCCGGCTCAGGGCGTACACGAGCACGGAGACCAGGGTCAGGATCAGCAGCGTCTGGGCAGCGCGGATCGAGGTGCGGCCCAGGTTGTCGGTCCAGGGGCTTCGCGGGGCGGGATCTGGCATGCAGCTTCCTTCTCTAGTGGATATGGCCGACACGTCCCAGGGGACGAGCATCCGTGGCGCGTGGCAGCGCCCGCAAGAATGCTCCGGAAAGGCCACATGCCCTCTGCCTGCGGCGGCAGCTGACCGGCCCCGTCGATTTTGACAACTCTAAGTCGTCATCGCCGCTGGCCCCAACCCAGAACGATGATCATCGCTCCGTTCGCAAGCCGACAGCGCATGAGCTGCGCGCTGAGACGGTGTTGCCAGACGAACCGCCAGCACCGTTGGGGTGGGCGTCCGAAGCTTTTCTGAGGCCTGAATCTGTAGGCTCTGCGGTGTTCGAGAATGCGCCGTCCGCTGCACCGCCTACAGAGGAGGAAGAACCATGGGTGAGCTCCGAATTAGCGACGGTCTGACGATGAAGTTCGCCGCCACTCAGGAATTCGCTGCCCTCGACTACGCCTCGCTGAAGACACTTAGCACAGAGGAAATCGCGGGCATGTACGTCACCTGCAAAGTCCTGCAGTCCCACGTTTTCGTGTTGGCCGCTGCTGTTGCCGCCTTGGAAGCACTGGTGCGGAACGGAGAGGACGTTGCCGACCCATTCGAGGGAGATGTGAACGCGCTTCTGGGCGACGGCGAGTAGCAACACCTGGGGACGAAAGTGCCACGCGGGGACTGGCTGCGGGGCTGGCCCAGGGAAGCCGGGGAGTGCGAGAGCCCCGCCACCTCTGCACGGCGGGAGCGTAACAAAACTCCGGTGAGCCGGCGCCGACTCGGTCCGTTCTGAGGGAAGTCGGAGGGGTTGACGCTGCAGGCGGGCATCACAAGGGGGAGACGTGTTTGTGGCACGTCTCGTGCCGAGCGTATCCGAAATCCTGCCGAAATAAACCGCCCGCGTGTTCACTCGATGCCACCGGACCGTTATCGTTTTTGGTGAGCACGCTTCTCCGCAGGTTGGGGTCTGGCGGAGAGTGTCTCCAGCACTACACCCGGTTCATGATCACCGTTCCTGAACCGGGACCGTAGGTATTCGGGTGGGCACTTGAGTGCCCGCACAGCTGATAGCCGTTCCCTCAACACGACAGAGCTCGTGCATCCCTCAGACAGGGCGCGGAGGTTCCCACACTCAGTTGGGGCCGTCAATGCAGACAGGTCACTGGGCAGGAAAAGCGCTGTCTCTGCGCCCGCGATAACAACGCTAGCGGTCATCGCAAGTGCGCCCAGGCAAGCACCCACCGTGATTCCCCACCTAACGGGTGCCTAAAACAATTCGCTGTCTACGTCTGCCTGCGACATCCATCAGGAAAGATCACAAGCGAGGCAAATATCATGAAGAAATCAATTCGGTTGTTGGGCACCACTCTGCTGTTGACTGGAATGGGCATCGGCGGTACAGCGTTCACCGCGGGAGCGGCCTCAGCGGACACCGGAACCCAGCCCGTCACCGTCCAGGCGTCGAATCTCGACCTGAGTGGCAAGGACTGGAACAGGGACAAGGACAAGGACTGGAACAAGGACAAGTGTTGGTGCCACGACCGTGACTGGAATCGTGACCACAAGGGCGACAGGGGTCGTGACCACGACAAGGGCGACGACTGCCGGGACCACCACCGTGGCGACAAGCACCATGACAAGGACCATGGCCGCGACTGGTAGTTGTAACCCCTCTCCAACTGACTGACAGCGTTCCTCGGACCGCCTGAAGGGCATCGCCGCCTTGCGGCGGTGCCCTTCAGCCCGCGGTTTTCACCCTGTCGATGGCGTTCTCTGCCGGTCCCAGCGGGATCCGGCGGCGCGTGACAGCGTCGGCGAGAGCGTCGTCGTGGGTGACCAGCACCAGTGCGCACTGCTGACGGTCCGCCTGGTCCATAAGGCAGCTGAGGGTTTCCTGCTGGGTGATGAGGTCCAGGCGCGAGGTGGGCTCGTCCGCGAAGACCAGGGCGGGTTCCAGCAGCATGGACCGGATGATGGCCAGGCGCTGCAGCTCTCCGCCGGAGACCTGCCCCGGCATGCGGTGGAGGAGATCAGGGGCGAGGCGGAGTGAGGCCATGAGTTTTCCGAGTCGCCCCGGTTCGAGCCGGTGACGGCGGATAACGTCCCCGAATGAGTCCCGAAGCAGTATTCGCGAGGGGAAGGCCACGGCCGGGTCTTGGTAAAGCTTTTGCAGCCGGCCTCCGTGAAGGGCCTCGGCATGGTGTACGTACCCGGTGTCCGGCGGCAGCAGGCGCAGCAGTACATTGCCCAGGGTGGTTTTGCCGCTGCCGCTGGGGCCGCTGAGGGAGACCCGTTCCCCCGCACGGATGGTGAGGGACAGGTCCGAGAAGAGTTGTTGGCCGGCGAAGGCCTTGGCGAGCCCTTCCCCGGAAATGAGGGGCTCGCCTGCGTCTGCCGGTGCCCCGGCGTGCGCGCAGGGCCTGGTCCAATTGGCCGGCTCGGCTGCCAGCAGTCGGCGGGTGTAGGGGTGCGCGGGTTCGGTGAGCACCCGCCGCGCCGGGCCCCGTTCGACGATGTGGGCGTCTTTCATCACCAGGACGTCGCCGGCGAGTTCGCGGGCCAGGTCAAGGTCGTGGGTGATGGTGAGCAGGCTGCCGCCGGCGTCCACATGCCGTTTGAGGAGTTTGGCCAGCTCAGCCCTGGCTTGCTGGTCCAGGCCCTTGGACGGCTCGTCGGCTATGAGCACTGGAGCGTCGCCAATGGTGGCGGCGGCGAACGCGACCCGTTGGGCCATGCCCCCGGAGAGGGCGTGCGGGAAGGCCGCGGACGCCTGTCCCAGGCCGAGGGAGGCGAGCAAGGTTCCTGCTGACCGCCGCGCGGCCCGTCTGTCCGTTGTGAAGGAGCCGGCGCCTTCGGCTACCTGTTCCCGGGCCCGCATCGTGGGGTCGAGGGCGAGTCCGGGTTCTTGTGGCAGCAGGGACATCGCCCGGCCCCAGAGCCTGCGCCTGTTTGCCCGGTCTGCCAGATCGTAGCTTTGGCCGTCCATGGTGAGGTTCCCGCTCGCCGTGAGCTCCGCGGCGAGGGTTCCCATGATCGCGTGGGCCAGCAGCGACTTCCCGGACCCGCTTTCACCGACTATCGTGACGGGACGTCCGGGCTCGAAGTGCAGGTCGGAGACCTCGACCAGTGGGGTGTCGGTGTGCCTGACGGCCAGATGGGTTAGGCGCATGCTCATGGGCGGACTTCCTTGCGTCGCAGGCTCAGCAGCCCGATCAGGATGGTCGTGAGTACCAGGACGGGGGCGAGGGACATCCAGGGCGCCTCGTGATAGTAGGGGAACGCCTCGGTGAGCATCAGTCCCAGTTCCGGGGTGGGGGGACGGATCCCGACCCCCACGAATCCCAAGGTGGACAGGGCAAGGATGGATGACCCGATGCCGAAGGTGGCCATCGTGGCCAGCAGCGGCCGCAATTCGGGCCAGAGGTGGCGGCGCAAGACGTGTGCGGGACCCAGCTTGAGCATCCAGGCGGCCTCGACGGCCGGCCCAGCGAGCACCAGGCCGCTGCGGGAGCGGACCATGCGGAAGTACTCCACCCACTGGGCGAGGGCGAGACCTATGTAGAGGGTCCACAGATCCCCGTTTGCGAGGGCGGAGAAAATGAGGACCACCAGAAGGGCAGGAAGCGCAATGAATGCCTCGGACAGGCCGTGGAGGACGGTGTCGACCCAGCCGCCGCGCCAGGCCGCGACGATGCCGGCGAGTGTTCCGACCAGCAGAGCGGTGGCCACGCACAGTACGGCCATCAGCAAGGACAGCTGCGTGGCGTGGGCCAGCCGGGCGACGACGCTCCGGCCCAGCGGGTCACGGCCCAGCGGTTCGGCAAGGCTGGGCGGTTCGAGAAACCGTGACAGGTCCTGGACCGCGTGCTCCGGCCAGACCAGCGGGCCGGCGAGGGCGAAGAGCGCCAGCACGGCCAGCAGGGTCCTGGCGGCGACAGGGGTCATCACAGGACCACCTCCCGGCGGCGCGGGCGGGGGTCAAGCGCGAGCGCACCCAGGTCAACGACGGTGTTCAGTGCGACCACGAGGAGCGCCAGGGCCAGGGCCGTCGCCTGGATCATGGGGATGTCCCGCCAGAAAATCGCATGCACAAGGGAGTGGCCGAGTCCGGGCCAGGCGAAGAGGCTTTCGACGACCACGACGCCTTCGATGAGGATCAGCAGCTGCACCCCGACATAGGAAAGCAGGGTCACGCCGGTATTCCGGAGCACGTGGCGAAGAAACACCAGCCGTTCGCCCAAACCCTTCGTGGCGGCGAAGCGGACATATTCGGATCGCCGGATCTGCACGACCGTGTCCCGGGTCACCCGGGCGAACAGCCCGGAGAGTCCGACGGCGAGAGTCGCCGCCGGAAGCACGATGTTTCCGGCTTCACCGTGGCCCGCCGCGGGCAGCACGCCAAGGTGAACAGAGAAGAACAGGATCAGGACGAGCCCGAGCAGGAAGGGCGGCAGCGCGCGCGCAGCGGAGACCCAAAGCGTCGTGATCCGGTCCAGGATTCCGCCGGGTCTTGCCCCGGCGAGGGCGCCGACTGTCGCGCCGCCAGCCAAAGCCAAGGCCAGTGCGGCCGCGGCGAGCTGCAGGCTGCTTGAAAGATAGAGGCCCAGTTCGCCGGCGACGCTGGTCCCGGTGACCAGGGAGGTGCCCAGATCCAGGGCCAGCAGCTCGCCGAGCCAGTCGAGGAGCTGCTGCCACGCCGGCCGGTCCAGCCCGAGTTCAGCTCGGACCGTGTCCGCCGACGCGGCGGTCACCTGGTCGTAACCGTAGCGGCCGGCGGCGATGCGGAAGGCGATGTCGCCCGGGAGGCTCTGGACGATAGCGAAGCACGCCGTCGAGACGAGCACGACCACGGCAGCGGCCTGGACGGCACGTTGTCGGAGGATCCGGAGGGCAGGGGCTGCGGGGGACCGGGGGGTGGTTGTTGATGCATTCATGAAGGTTCTTCCTCCCTTACTTCGCCCAGGTCAGCTCGGTAAGCCGCCAGGAGCGCTCCAGCGGGTCCAAGGCGAGGCCCTCCACCCGCTGGCTGAGCACCGCGCTCTGGCGGTACCAAGCCACGGGGATGACGGGCAGTTCGCTCTGCAGAATGTCCGTCACCTGCCGCCGACCCTCCACGAGGTCGCTCGTGTCGGTGCCGCTGGTCATGGTGTTCAGCGTCGACATCAGGACCGGGTTGTTCCAGCCCATTGCCCCATAGTCGGCTCCGTCCGGCCCGAAGTCTTCCGCCAGGGTGACCAGCGCGTCGGGAACGAGGGCGTAGTTGCGGGCATATAGGCCCAGTTCAAGGGAGCCGTCCTGGTGTCCGGCGGGAATCTCGCTGGAGTTGCCGACCTTTACATCTAGTGCGATCCCCAGTTCTTTCAGTTGCGCCTGAATGGCTGTGGCAAGGATCGGCAGCTCCGGTCGGTCCGGGAAGGTGCGCAGTGTGAGGGAGAAGTTTCGGCCGTTCCGTTCCAGTATCCCGTTGCTGCCGGGTGTCCATCCGGCCTCGGCAAGCAGCATCCTGGCACCGGAAGGGTCGTGTGCCAGCGGGGTGAGAGTGTCCTGGTGCCATTCCGGGAGGGAGGGCGGGAACAGCTGGGTGGCGGCCATTTCGGGGTCCCGGAGCAATGCCGTTGCCATCGAGCCACGGTCCAGCGCCATGCTCAGCGCCCGTCGAACGCGTATATCTCCCAGGACGTCGTGGCCGGCATTGATCTTGAGCAGGATCGTGCGGGGCAGCGTGACATCGGCGATGGTCAGCTTGCCGGCCTGCTTCAGGCGCTGCAGACTCGTCGGGTCCATGCCGAACGTGACATCGGCCTGGCCACTCTCGGCCATCAGCGCCCGGCTCTCGGACCGCCCCACGGACTGGTAGTTCACTTCGGTGATCGCGGGCTTCTGCCCTTGCCACTGCTCGAAGGCCGTCAACTCGACGGTGGCCGGCGGTTCCAGCCGCTTGACCCGGTAGGGGCCGGAACCCACGATCCCTGTGACAGCCCGGTCCGAACCGTAGGAACGCGGCGCGAGAACCTGGGTGCTGGTGTGGGCGAGCACGGCGGCCAGCGGAGCGAACGGTTGGGCGAGATCGACCCGTACCGCCTCGCCGTCGGCGGTGATGGCGTGGACGGGAACCGTGGCCAGCGGCGTTCCGCCCTTGCTCCGGGCGCTGCCCAGTGCCGCGGCGACGGAATCAGCAGTTACCGGGGTTCCGTCATGGAAGAGGGCGCCGGGGCGGAGGTGAAAACGCCAGGTGAGGCCATCAGTGGAGACCTCCCAGTCGGTAGCCAGGCCCGGCTGCAGGGCGCCCTGAGCATCGGCGTCCACGAGTGTCTCCGCAACCTGAAGCCGGGTGAAGAACCCACCGCTTGTGGACGGGTCCAGGCTGTGAAGCTCGAACTGTCCCACTACCTTCAGCGGCTGCTGGGGTGCCTCGTTGCTCCTTGCGCCCTCTCCGGCGCAGGCCGCCAGCACCGCGACTGCGGTGACGGACGCCCCGGCCATTCTCATTTTTCGCCAAAACATCTCTGGGCCCTTCTGCATCGTCAGCTCACTTCTGACCTGTCACACTAGATGCAAATGATAATCAATAGCAATAAAGGCGGCCGGGTGGTGCCTTGGATGAAGGTGCAATTGCGGACGGCGCCGGGAATCGGGACAGCCGTGAGCGGCGCAGGCCCGCGGCCGACGAGAAGGCTCGGGACGTCGCCCGTCAGGGGCGGGGCGGGGTTCCCGACCGGGAGAGGCGTGCGGCGAGGCCGGAGAGCAGGATGCTGATGCCTTCGTCCAGTTCGGCCATGCCGTCATAGTCGGAGAGGATGGGGGCCAGGACTCGGAGGTGGGGGAAGTCCTTCGGTGGCAGGCGGTGCAGCCCGAGGCGGAGCAGGGCTTCGTTTTCCTCTGGGTCCACAATGAACTCCTGGAGCTCGTTGAGGATGTGGCCGTAGAGGAACCCGTAGTAGGCCCGGTAAACGTGCAGCGCATCAGCAGGTGCGAAGCCCGCGTCGATCAGCAAGGACAGGATCTGCTCCAGGGGGCGAAGCGTCCCCAGCGGCCGCAGCCCCAGGGGTGTGGAGAGGGGGCGGGTCACCAGCAGAGGCACGACGTTCGGATGCCGGAGCGCCAGGAGGCGCAGGTCATGGGCGATCCGACGGAGCTGCGCCTGCCAGTCCGGATCATCCGGAAAGATCGCCAGTTCGTTCAGGACCAGTTCCGAGACGCCGTCCAGCAGTGCCGCGCGGTTCGCTGCGTAGCGGTACAGGCTCATCGGATCCCGCCCAAGTTCCTGCCCAAGCCGGCGCATGGTAAGGGCGTCCAGTCCTTCGGAATCCACAAGCGTCAAGGCTGCGGACAAAACGAGCTCCCGGCTCAGCCGCTTCTTTTTGCCGGCGGCCGAAGCGGGCACCGGATTCTCTGCGGGCGACATAGTCTTCCGTCCTGGTCGCTGCCGACAAGCTACCCCTTCCCGGGAGGTACGCAAGCTTGCTTATTGAGTAGTCTACGCATAGAATCTACGTCGTAGATGGTGACGCGCATCACAGCTTGAGCTACTGCCAGGGTTGCCCGTGATATTCCAGCCCAGTGATGCTTCACTTCCGGATCTGCGGTGCTGCTGCACCGGTCCGGGCAATTCGCTTCAGCGCCGCGTGCACGGCATTGAGGCTTAGCTGCTGTAGCCACGCGGCGGCACGAAATGCACCGCGCGGAAAAGAGCCACTCGTGGCAAGTTCGCAGTACGACCAGTTCTTTCGGGAAGCCACCACGCGTGACCCGGAAGCCGATTTCGCTCTCGGCCGGAACCGTCTTTACGGCCTCTCCACCAGCTGGTGTTTCCTGGACCAGGCGGTGCCCCGGCCGGAGGATGCCTTCTGGGCGGCGATGAAGAAGAAAAGGATCCATCCCGGGCGCAACGGGCTCTGCATGACGGGCCCGGCGGCAGCGGACTATATCCTGGCAAGCTACCCGGGCCTGGTCTGATCCAGGTGACCACCACTTCCAACACCCACCCGCCGCGGGACGCTCAGCCGCCGCCAGCAGGCCGACCGTGGTGTGCAACCTGCAACACCGACCGGCACCTCCGCGTCGACTCCATCACCAGGATAAATCCGCAGCGGGATACCCTTGCAGTCGCCGTCAGCTGTACGAAGTGCCGCGGCGCTCTTGTTGTGGCAACCACCGCAGCTCTCGTCGCAGGGCTTCTGGCCCGGACGAAGGGCGACGGGGACGTCGTTCACCTGGGTGCCGCGTACATCCACTGCGGGGAGCCCATGTCCCCGGCGGACCCGGAGCTGGGAAATGCGCACCGGCCGGTCTCCACCCAGCCCGGGCCTGTCGACGTCCTGGGCGTCTATCTCCGGACCCGGGTTCTGCGGTGCCGGTGCGGATTCCAAATGGAGATACCCCACTAATGACAGGCAGCCTCCCTGGCGGGGCTGCAATCCAACAAGGAACTTAGGACACATCGTGACGAACCACAGCGCCCCCGAAGCGGCACCTACCGCCGCCCGTCAGGAACGACCGAGGCTGGAGGACCTGGACCTGTCCCCGCAAGGACTCGCAGATGCCGCGGCGCACCAGGAAGATCCTGACAGCATCGTCTATCCCGGAAACAGCTGAACGGCTGCTCCTTCGGGGAGGTCTCGACATCCGGCGCGAACGATGCCGTGGCGTCCGGGTAACCGAACAACAAAACGCCTCCGCACCGTGTCGAGGGGACCGGTGCGGAGGCGTTCGGTTAGGCCGTCCTGCCGGTATTGGGGGTTGCGGCAGGGCTGGGTCCAAGGTAGTGCGCGGAAAAGTACAAGTCGAAGATTGTTGAGCGTCAACTACGTGCGGGATCGGCTCAGCTATCCGGCTTGGCCGCTCCCGTTGGCGACTTGCCGCCCCTCGGCAGGAAAGCGCCGGGATGGGAGCTGGGGTGATCCTGATCAGCAGGGCGGCTACTGCGATCTGTATAATTTCGTCAGCAGGCTTACCTTTTGTTGAAGAGGTTCGCAAACTGCCCCGTCGAAGAGGACAGCAGAGGAGAGCAAAGTGGAAGTTTGGCCCGGAAACGCCTATCCCCTCGGTGCGTCCTTTGACGGCATTGGTACGAACCTTGCGTTGTTCAGTGAAGCGGCGGAGGCCGTGGAGTTGTGCCTAATTGGCGAGGACGGTGCCGAGACGCGGGTTCCGCTCACGGAGGTGGACGGGTACGTGTGGCACTGTTACCTGCCGCACGTTCAGCCGGGGCAGAGGTACGGCTACCGCGTTACCGGTCCCTACGATCCTGCCCGGGGCCTGCGCTGCAATCCCAACAAACTGCTCCTGGACCCGTATGCCAAGGCCGTCGCCGGGCAGGTCGACTGGAATCCCGCACTGTTTTCCTATTGCCTCGGAGAACCCGATTCCCGCAACGACGAAGACTCGGCTCCCCACATGATGCTGAGCGTGGTGGTCAACCCGTTCTTCGACTGGGCCGGCGACCGGGCTCCGAAGATCCCGTACCACCGCTCTGTGATCTATGAAGCGCACCTGAAGGGACTGACCCAACTGCACCCGGAGATCCCCGAGGAGCAGCGCGGCACCTACGCCGGCATCGCCCACCCCGCTGTGATCGCCCACCTCAAGAAGCTCGGGATCACCGCGATCGAACTGATGCCTGTGCACCAGTTCGTCAACGACGGCACACTCCAGGACAAAGGCCTGTCCAACTACTGGGGCTACAACACCATCGGGTTTTTCGCGCCGCAGAATACCTACAGCTCCGTGGGGGACACCGGGGAACAGGTGCAGGAATTCAAAGCGATGGTCCGTGAACTCCATCTGGCCGGCATCGAAGTGATCCTGGACGTGGTTTACAACCACACCGCGGAGGGCAACCATTTGGGTCCCACGCTGTCCTTCAAGGGCATCGACAATGCCGCTTACTACCGCTTGGTTGACGGCGACCTGAAGCACTATATGGACTACACGGGCACCGGTAACACCCTCAATGTGCGCCACCCGCACTCAGTGCAGCTGTTGATGGATTCGCTGCGCTACTGGGTGACGGAGATGCACGTTGATGGCTTCCGCTTCGACCTCGCCTCCACCTTGGCCCGCGAGTTCTACGACGTCGATAAACTGTCGACCTTCTTCGAGTTGGTACAGCAGGACCCGGTCGTCTCCCAGGTCAAACTGATCGCCGAGCCCTGGGACGTCGGCCCCGGCGGCTACCAGGTGGGCAACTTCCCGCCGCAGTGGACCGAATGGAACGGCAAATACCGGGACACCGTGCGCGACTTCTGGCGCGGGGAGCCCTCCACGCTGGGCGAATTCGCCTCCCGGCTGACCGGCTCGGCCGACCTGTACGAGAGCTCCGCCCGGCGCCCGGTGGCCTCCATCAACTTCGTGACCGCCCACGACGGCTTCACGCTGCGCGACCTCGTGTCCTACAACGAGAAGCACAACGAGGCCAACGGCGAAGGCAACAACGACGGTGAATCCCACAACCGGTCCTGGAACTGCGGGGTTGAAGGACCCACCGATGATCCGGACGTGCTGGCGCTGCGTGCCCGCCAGCAGCGCAACTTCATCGCCACGCTGCTGCTCTCCCAGGGCGTGCCCATGCTGCTGCACGGCGACGAGCTGGGCCGCACCCAGCTGGGCAACAACAACACCTACTGTCAGGACTCCGAACTCAGCTGGGTCCAATGGGACGAGGTGGATCAGCCGCTCGTGGAGTTCACCGCCGCCGTCAACCGGCTGAGGGCCGACCACCCGACGTTCCGGCGCAGCCGCTTCTTTGACGGCAGGCCCGTGCACCGGGAGAAGGGCGCAAAGCTTTCGGACATCGTGTGGCTCAATGCGGCCGGGTCAGAGATGGTCCCGGAAGACTGGGGCAGCGGATTCGGCCGCAGTATCGGCGTCTTCCTGAACGGCGACGGCATCAATGGCATCGACACTCGCGGCCGGAGGGTCACCGATGTGAACTTTCTGTTGTATTTCAACGCCCACGACGAGGCGATCAAGTTCACGCTGCCCACGGCCGAATACGCTTCCGCCTGGGACGTGGTCATCAATACCGGCGGTGAAGGCGCGGACGGCGGCCCGGTGCACGCCGGAGAAACGCTGGAGGTGCCGTCTAAGTCCCTGGCGGTCTTGAGAGCCTATTCAGAACCGGAAGTTGAACCTGACCATTCGGTGGCCGCGTCGCTCGCTGTCCGGGCCGGCACGGGGTCCGAAACAGCCGCCGAAACAGCCGGCACCAGCTGAAGCCGTTAAGCGGTGCGGACGCATCCCCTACCGGGCGGCATCGTGGCCCGCGTTGCCCGGCGTGGCCTGCAACGGGTCAGCATTCCGGTCGGCCGGCAGATCGGGCCGACCGCGACGAACATCTTCGACTTGCATGGGAGGCAAGAATGTCCCAGAACCGGAACCCGAAGTATGACGTTGTAATTGTCGGCGGGGGAGCGGCCGGGCTAAGCGCGGCAGTGAGCCTCTGCCGGTCCCTGCGGTCCGTCTTGGTCGTGGACGCCGGCGCTCCACGGAACCGCCAGGCAGCAGGGGTTCATGGCTTCCTGTCACGTGAGGGAATGGCGCCGGCGGAGCTTCTCGCGGCCGGCCGCGAGGAAGTCCGCGCTCATGGCGGTGAGCTCATAACAGGAAAGGCGGTCTCGGCCACCACGGGCCAGGACGGCTTTACCGTTCTCCTGCAGGACGGGCGGATGATGGATTCACGGCGGTTGTTGATTGCTTCCGGTTTCGAGGATCAACTGCCCGAGGTGGCCGGAGTCGAGGAGCGATGGGGCCGGGACGTACTCCATTGCCCGTATTGCCACGGCTGGGAGATTCGACATCGCGCCATAGGCATACTTGCGACCGAACCCTCTGCTGCCCAGGAAGCGTTGCTGCTCCGGCAGTGGAGCCACACCGTAACTTTTTTTCAGCACGCCATGCCCACCCCCAGCGCTGAGGATCTCGAACAGCTCAATGCACGGTCGGTCGGAATTATCGAAGGCCAGGTGCAGTCCCTGCAGATCGTGGACGACAAACTGACGGGAGTGGCTCTGGAGTCCGGGCGGGTCGTTCCCTGCGAGGCTCTCTTCGTTAGCCCCCGGCCACGAGCCCAGTCGCCCTTCCTCCAGTCACTGGGACTGCAGGAAGAGAACGCCGACGGCGTCACCGGCCAGTACCTGAAGACCGACGCAAGCGGTCAAACGGCCGTCCCGGGGGTATGGGCCGCAGGGAACGTCACGGACCCGTCCGTCCAGTTGGTTACCGCGGCGTCAGCCGGAATTGTGACGGCATCAGCAATCAACGCCGACCTCGTGGCTGAAGACACACGTCACGCAGTCGACGCTGCGAAGCAGGTCACCCTGTCCTAGGGATCGGTGGCGCGGAGCGCGGTTACATTCAGGTCTGTCCAATTAGGAGCCAGCACGGCGGACGAATGCACGATTAGTCGGGATCGCCGCCATCTCATTCCCTGGTGATTCAGGACCTATGGACTCCAAGGTTCCCGAGGTGACAGAGTCTGTTATTTGCCCGCCGAGATCTGAGCAAGTGAGGCGCTTGGGGGCTGCACCGCCTCGAAGATGTGTTGCGCCGAAGCGGTGGCTGGTTTCTGTGGGCATCTAAGGCAGCGGCTATCTTCTTTACGTAGATCGCGGACACGACTGATGAGACACGGCGCGCCGATTCGGGCGGGCAGACCCCAAAGCGTCTTATGAGCGGTCGCTAAACGCAAGCACCCTTATCCGCCCAGTTCTGCTGCAAATGCCTAATTGGATCAGGCAGGGGGCTGCTCACCCCCCAAGAGTGTCCGGCACCCTGCCTGTTTAAGTGCTGGTGACAGAGGATGCTGATCAGCGACGATAACAGGTTCAGGCGCCAGCCTGCGATCCGGCTTTCTCCGCGAGGATCTGGATCTTTGGGTTCAGTCCTTCAATTGCCACTGCGTTGGGAGCCAGAGGGCAGCAATTGGTGCGACGACAAAACAGGTGATGGTGATCGTGTGGAGATCCTGGGGCGGTAAGAATGTTTGCCATGAACAGCCGGGCGAGCAGGGGAAGCGCCAGCCATGCGAGTAGGACCGCCCAGTGCCGGCGCAACCGGGGGGCCGCCAGCATTGCCGTGCAAGTGAGCAGGGCCAGCCCAATCCCGTGGCTGATGGATTGGGAATCGACGGCAAATACGCTGCGCGCGTTCAAAATAACTCCCATTCTCGGCTGACAGTCATACGCAGTATCTGCAGGGGATTTTTCGCGGCGGGGGAGTGGGCGGAAGGTGTAGCGGTGGGGGACCGTCTTACAGGACGATCTTGGCGGCGAGGGCACGGAGAATTTACCTAGGTTACGGCCCAGAGTAGCGGATCCTCGACGGCTACATCCTCTAAGGGGAAGCAGGAGCAAAGTCCGGTTTTCTGGATCCAGGGGCGCGATGGGCTAGGGGAATCCATTCCCCGCGACAGACGGCTGGCCGCAGCACTAGATGCGCTTATTGACCCGGATCCGGCGGTGCGCGAAGCGAGGGCGGCCCACGTTGTCTACCGTTGAGGCAGTGGCGACAGGAATCGAGACACCTGTGGATACGCCGACCGGCGATGACGAACGGTTCGCGCGTCTTTGCAGGCGGGGCGCGCTGGAGCGCATTCAGCTTCACATCGGCCATGGACGGGCGCTGGCGCCGCTCACGGTGTCGGCGCGCGTCCTCGATGCCGATGCCGGTGACCTTGCGCTGGGCCTCCGGTATGGCTTCGAAGCCGAACAGTCACTGGAGGCGGGCAGCCCGGAGGATAGGGAAGCCGGAGCGCGGAAGTGGGTCAGCGTGGACGGCGCGGAAGCGCCACTGCTGGCGGACGATGTTTCCTCCGTGCTGGGGTATTCGGAGTTTTCTGGACTCAAGAGTGAGACGTCCCGGGAACTGGTCAACGAGGCCATCCAGGCCCTGTCGTCGGTCTGGGACGCAGCGAGAGTGCGGCTAAACCGTGACAGGACCGAACACATCCCGATTGCCGGGTCGCTGCGGCGGCTGAACCGGATCGCGCGGGAAGCGGACCCGGTCGGAGCCTGGGAGAAGCTCATAAAAGACCTTCTGGTCCGTGGCCGGGACACACACGGCACCGTTTCCGGTCTCCGGTTCGAGGCAGCGCGTGGCCTCGCCC
>JAODMV010000164.1 GCA_025464875.1 Arthrobacter sp.
CGGACCGTGCCCAGTACTGGCTCGGCGTCGGCGCACAGCCGTCCGAGCAGGTTGCCGCGATCCTCAAGATCACCGGTGACTGGCAGAAGTTCAAGGGTCTCCCGGGCCAGGAGGGTACCTTGAAGACCAAGGCCCCCAAGGCTGCCTTCGTTGCGCCGGAAAAGGGTTCCGTGATCATCCCGGAAGCCATCACCAAGAAGGCCAAGAAGGACGAAGCTGCCGAGGCCCCCGCCGACGCCGCCGAAGCAGAGACCACCGAGGCTGAGTAAATTGCTGGCAGAAGCGCTCGAACACCTAGTCCGCGGGATTGTTGACAGCCCCGAGGACGTCAAGGTCAGTGCGAAGAACAACCGCCGCGGGGATACCCTCGAGGTGCGCGTTCATCAGGACGACCTCGGACGGGTGATCGGCCGCCAGGGCCGGACCGCACGCGCCTTGCGCACTGTGGTGGCAGCACTGGCGGATGGCGAGCCGGTCAGGGTCGACGTCGTCGACACCGACCGCCGCCGGTAACGCGTTCAGCAATACTTGTCTTTAGTCCGGCCCCTTCACCAGATTATGGTGGAGGGGCCGGACTGTTTTCCCCGATCAACTGGCCCAGTCCGCGCGCCAGAATCCAGCGGTGACCAGTCCGCCAGGCACCCCGCCTGATGAATCACGAACACCAAGCCTTTTGAATCAAGAACAGAGGACCAGATGCAGCTCCAGGTGGCACGAATCGGTAAACCCCACGGCATCCGCGGCGAAGTGACCGTCCAGGTGTTGACCGATGCGCCCGGCGACCGCTTCGTTCCGGGCACCGAATTCGTGGTGGAGCCCGCCTCGGCCGGCCCGCTGACCGTCTTCAGCGCGCGCTGGAACAAGGACATCCTGCTCCTCGCGTTCGAAGAGATCGAAACCCGCAACCAGGCCGAAACCCTCCGCGGCGCCAAGCTCTTCATCGAGACCGACGAACTCGAAGATGAAGACGATGACGAGGGCTGGTACGAGCACGAGCTCGTCGGTCTTGACGTCCGGGTCGGCGACAAGGTGGTCGGCAAGGTCTCCGCGCTGAACACCCTCCCGGTCCAGGACCTGCTGGTAGTCACGACGCCCGACGGCCAGGAAATCCTGATCCCCTTCGTGGAGCAGATCGTCCCCGAGGTCAACGTGGCGGAAAAATTCGTGCTGGTCACTCCGCCGCCCGGGCTCTTTGAGATCAACGCCGAAGCGTCCGGCGGCGATGAGGACTCCCGCGGCGCCGCGGATGCGGCCGAGTCCAAGGGAAACGCTGAAGCCGGAGACAACGCCTAGATGAGAATCGACGTCGTCAGCATCTTCCCGGACTACCTGGCACCCCTGCAGCTCTCGCTGATCGGAAAGGCCCGCCAGGACGGGTTGCTGGATCTGACGGTCCACGACCTGCGCGACTTCACCACGGACCGGCACCGCACCGTCGATGACACCCCTTACGGCGGCGGGGCGGGCATGGTCATGAAGCCCGAGCCCTGGGCGCAGGCGTTGGCCTCCGTCGCGGCCGCACGGCCCGCGTCCGCCGACACGGCGGGAACCTCCGGCAAGCCGGTCCTGATTGTCCCGTCCCCGGCGGGGGAGCGGTTCACCCAGGCCGCCGCCCATGAGCTCGCGGCCGAGGAGCAGCTGGTCTTCGCCTGCGGCCGCTACGAGGGCATCGACGAACGCGTAATGGAATGGGCCGGGGAACACTTCACCGTTCGGCCCATGAGCCTGGGGGACTACGTCCTCAACGGCGGCGAAGTTGCCGTGCTGGCCATGGTGGAGGCCATTGGGCGGCTCCTGCCGGGCGTCGTCGGCAACCCCGAATCCCTGGTGGAGGAATCCCACTCGGACGGCCTGCTGGAGTATCCCGTCTACACCAAGCCCTCCAGCTGGCGGGACCGCGAGGTGCCGGCGGTGCTGCTGAGCGGCAACCACGGCAAAATCGCCCAGTGGCGCCGGCACGAGCAGTACCGGCGCACGGCCGAACGCCGTCCGGACCTGCTCGCGGCATTCGACGCCGGCGCGCTGACCCGTGCGGACCGTACGGCCTTCACGGACCTGGGGTACGACGTCGTGGCCGGCCGCCTCAGACGGCGCCCGGACGCCGGGGACCGCGAATAAGCGCTCCCGCCAGGACTTATACCGGGCACCCGGCTACGGGATTGGCTGGAAAGCCCCGGATATGGCAAAATTAGGCCTTGTGTCTGCTGGGTTCGAACCTGCCACAGGGGGAGCGCAACCAACAGCCTGGCACCCCGGCCCTGTCAATTCCTGGCAGAGTCGGACCAGAAAACTTTCGGCGGAAATTTCCGGACCGCAATCGCGTCCGGGCTTGGCCGCCGTGACCTAACGTGAATGACCTGTGGCGTTCACCAGGAGTGGATCAATGCATATCCTCGATTCCGTAGATGCAGCCTCGCTGCGCAACGATGTTCCCGAGTTCCGCGCGGGTGACACCCTCAAGGTGCACGTGAACATCATCGAAGGCAAGAACTCCCGTGTCCAGGTTTTCCAGGGCTTCGTCCTGGGCCGCCAGGGTGACGGCGTTCGCGAAACCTTCACCATCCGCAAGGTTTCCTTCGGTGTCGGCGTAGAGCGTACCTTCCCGGTGCACTCCCCGATCATCGACAAGATCGAGCTCGTCTCCAAGGGTGACGTGCGCCGCGCCAAGCTTTACTACATGCGTGCACTGCGTGGTAAGGCCGCGAAGATCAAGGAAAAGCGCGACTTCCAGACCGCGAAGTAAGTCC
>JAODMV010000235.1 GCA_025464875.1 Arthrobacter sp.
TCGCCGGTGATGCGGAATTCGATCGAGTGGCCGCGGACCTCGGGGTCCCCGTAGCCGAGCTCCTCGCCGCGGGCCAGCCGGAACTGCTCGCGGACGAGGTCGATCCCGGTGACTTCCTCGGAGACGCAGTGCTCCACCTGCAGGCGGGTGTTGACCTCGAGGAAGGAGATGGTGCCGTCCTGGCCGACCAGGAATTCGCAGGTGCCGGCGCCGAGGTAGCCGGCCTCCTTGAGGATGGCCTTGGAGGATTCGTACAGGCGGCGGTTCTGTTCCTCGGTGAGGAACGGGGCCGGGGCTTCTTCGACGAGTTTCTGGTTGCGGCGCTGCAGGGAGCAGTCGCGGGTGGAGACCACCACGACGTTGCCGTGGGCGTCGGCGAGGCACTGGGTCTCCACGTGCCGGGGGGCGTCCAGGAAGCGTTCGATAAAGCACTCGCCGCGGCCGAAGGCGGCAATGGCCTCACGCACGGCGGATTCGAACAGTTCGGGGATTTCCTCACGGGTGCGGGCCACCTTGATGCCGCGGCCGCCGCCGCCGAAGGCAGCCTTGATGGCAACCGGGAGGCCGAACTTGTCCACGAATTCGAGGATTTCCTCGGCGGATTCGACAGGATCGGCCGTGCCGGGGACCTGCGGCGCGCCCACCTTCTCGGCGATGTGGCGGGCCTGGACCTTGTCGCCCAGGGCGGAGATCGCCTCGGGGGAGGGGCCGATCCAGGTGATGCCGGCGTCGATCACCTTGGCGGCGAACTCGGCGTTCTCGGCGAGGAAGCCGTAGCCGGGGTGGATGGCGTCGGCGCCGGACTGGCGGGCCACCTCGATCAGCTTGTCCATCACCAGGTAGGACTCGGCGGCGGTGTTGCCGCCGAGCGCGTACGCCTCGTCGGCCAGCCGGACGTGCAGCGCGTCGCGGTCCGGGTCCGCGTAGACCGCCACCGAGGTGATGCCTTCATCGCGTGCGGCGCGGATGATGCGGACGGCGATCTCACCGCGGTTGGCGATCAGCACCTTGCTCAGCGGGCGGGTGCCCGGGGCGGTAACTGAGGGCACTGAGTTTGCGGACTGCTCCGAATTTGCTGACAAGGCGTCTCCTTCTTTCCTTCAGGGAGCCTAGCGCGGTTTTGAGGGTTCGGCTGATTTTACTTGCGGATTCCGCGGGTAAACCGCTCATCCTTTGTAGGGATGCTACAAGGAGCGGCGAATTCGCTCACTCTGCGCGGACGTCCGCAGGGTCAACCGCCCCGCCGGTCCAGAGTTCCGTGATGCCCACTTTGGCCTGTCCCAGCAGCCCGCGGAGGGTGGAAATGGAAAGTCCGACGACGGCGTGCGGGTCGCCGTCGACCTTCCGGATGAAGGCCCCGCCGTAGCCGTCGATCGTGAAGGAGCCGGCGCACTGGAGCGGCTCGCCGGTGGCGATGTAGGCGTCGATTTCCTCCTCGCTCATCTCCATGAAGTGCACTTCGGCCGAGGACACGGAGCCCAGCGTGGCGCCGGAACCGCGGCCGTCGGCGCCCGTGCTATCAGCGTCGGTGTCCCGGCAGTCCACGAGCCAGTGGCCGGTGTGCAGCACGCCCGTGCCGCCGCTCATGCGCAGCATGCGTTCCCTGGCGACCTCCGCGGTGTACGGCTTGCCATGGGCCTCGCCGTCGAACTCGAAAACGGAATCGCAGCCGATCACGAGGGCGCCTTCGGCCTCGGGCAGGGAGGCCACGGCCTCGGCCTTTGCGCGGGCCAGCAGGAGGGCGGTGTCGTGCGGGTCGGTCACGCCGTAGCGGGCCTGGACGGCGTCCTCGTCCACATCGGAGACGAGGACCTCGTGCCGGATGCCGGCGTTGCTCAGCAATTTGGTGCGGGCGGGGGACTGGGAAGCAAGAATGAGGCGGGTCACTGCTCCAGCCTAATTGACCGGAAGCGTGGCGGGATTGCGGTGCGGGTGCCCACCATCGTAAGGCGAAGGCGAAGGCGGGACGCTGCGGGTGCGGCGACCGCGGTCTCATGGCACCCGCGCCGCTTGCTCGCGCGTGCCATGCAGAGCGGTCCCAGGTGGCCGCGATGGTCCGGCCTTTTTGTCGTACCCCGCTGGCAGAGTTTAGTTATGGAAGGCAATCGGTTACCGGTGGCGGTTCCGGCGGGACGCGGCGGCACTGATCGCGGCGGCACTGATCGCGGCAGCGCTGTACCCGGCGTGGCGGTCGCGGATGTGGCCTGCCTGCTGGCGGCCGTCCGTCCGGCTCCGGAGGGTGCGGGGTTGATTGAGCAGTTGCGGGAGCTGGAGGATCTGAAGTCCGCCGCGGCCGCCCTGCAGGCCCGGATCGCGGTCGCGTTCGACGCCGCCCAGCGCCGGACCCGGCGTGCGGCCGGGATTCCCGCCGCCGGGCTCGGCGCCGGGGTCGCGGCGCAGATCGCGCTGGCCCGGCGCGAGTCCCCGGCCCGCGGCGGCCGGCTCCTGGGCCTGGCCAGGGCCCTGGTGGCCGAAATGCCGCACACCCTCGCGGCCCTGCACGCCGGGCAGCTGAACGAATGGCGTGCCACTTTGCTGGTGCAGGAGACCGCGTGCCTGTCCGCGGCGGACCGCTGCGCGGTCGATGAAGAGCTCGCCGCGGACGCCGGAACTTTCGCCGGCGCCGGGGACCGGGCCCTCGTGGCCCGCGCCCGGGCCGCCGCCTACCGCCGCGATCCGCGCTCCGTGGCCCGGCGGGCCAGCCACGCCGCCGCGGAGCGGCACGTGAGCCTGCGGCCCGCGCCCGAGACCATGAGCTATCTGACCGCCCTGCTTCCGGTCGCCGAGGGGGTCGCCGCGTACGCCGCTCTGACCCGCCGCGCGGAGGGCCGGCGCGCCGCCGGGGACCCCCGGAGCCGGGGCCAGCTCATGGCCGATGAGCTGGTCGAACGCATCACCGGCACCCCGGGCGGGATCACCGGGATCGAAATCCAGCTGATCATGACCGACCGGACCCTCTTCCAGGCCGACGGGGAACCGGCCCGGCTGCCCGGCTACGGCACCGTCCCGGCCGGCTGGGCCCGGAGCCTCCTCACGACAGCCCCCGCCGGCGCCGCCAACGGCAGCGCCGGCGGAACCGACGACAGGGGCAGCGCCGGCGGAAGCGGAATCGACGGCAGGGGCGCCCCGTTCCGCGTGTGGCTGCGCCGGCTCTACACCGCCCCGGGCGCCGGGGAGCTTCTCGCGATGGACTCCCGGGCCCGGCTCTTCCCGCCCGGGCTGCGCCGCTT
>JAODMV010000256.1 GCA_025464875.1 Arthrobacter sp.
TCGATGCCGGCTTCAAGCGACCGGCGGGCAGCGTCGTTAAACGCAAGCTGCTTTGCCATGGTTTTGTCCTTTCAAGACAGAACCCCGCGCAACTGATCCAGTACAGAGGGATCGGCTGCGCGGGGTCCAAAGAGTTACTTAACGACGATCGCCAGAACGTCGCGGGAGGACAGGACGAGGTACTCGGTACCGCCGGTCTTGACTTCCGTTCCGCCGTACTTGGAGTAGATGACGACATCGCCGACGGCGACATCGATCGGAACGCGGTTGCCGTTGTCGTCAAAGCGGCCGGGGCCTACTGCAACAACTTCGCCTTCCTGGGGCTTCTCCTGCGCGGAATCCGGGATGACCAGGCCGGAAGCCGTGGTCTGCTCGGCTTCGAGCGGGCGGACAACAATACGATCCTCAAGAGGCTTAATAGAGACCGACACTCGGACCTCTCCTTTACGTCAGCAAATTTGTGGACATTGAAGCTGTAGTTCCAAGACATACAGACCGTCGTCGCGGTGCCGGCAGCAGCCTTGCTGGTGAAGCTTCGTGTGTTAGCACCCCCACAGGGAGAGTGCTAGTGACGACTCTATGTAAGTAGTTAGCACTCGGTCAAGGCGAGTGCCAGATTTGCTCCGCGGGGCGTCTTCTGAGCAGCGCCTTTAGGCCAGACTACGGTCCTGCAAGGTCGTCGAACTCGACGTCTTCAGCGTCGTCTGGGCCGTGGTTGCGGCCGGGAGCGTTCCGGCCGCGGTAGAGGAGCACAGCTGCGGCGGCGGCCAGGACGGCGCCGGCAATAAGGAAGATGAAGCCACCCAGGCGGGCCGCCGAATAGCTGTCGCGGATGGCCCGTGCCTCCTCGGTGGCGTCCCGGACGT
This sequence comes from Arthrobacter sp., assembly GCA_025464875.1. Lineage (GTDB taxonomy): Bacteria > Actinomycetota > Actinomycetes > Actinomycetales > Micrococcaceae > Arthrobacter. The sequence goes on from JAODMV010000256.1 coordinate 867, forward strand.
CTTTGCCGCCGACGGAATAGACGGTGGCATTGAAGGAATCCAGCAAGAAGATGATGACCAGCAGGGCCACGCAGACGACGGCGACGAGGCTGCCGGCGATCAGTGCGGCCCGGGCATACCTGGCGGGCCCCCGAGAACTGCGGTCGTCCTGATCGGCAAACCGCTGGCCCGAGCTGTCTTCCCTGCCATGCTCTTCCATGCCTTCAAGACTATCGGGCGCCCCGGACTAAGTGGCCCTGAACTACGCTTGATCCCATGGCTGACGCAACGCAGGACCAGATAGCCCCGCTCCTCAACCCCGAAGGTTGGGAGCTGCTGGCCTCGCTGGGGCCCTACCGCGAGGACGAGGCTTTCCGGCTCAACGCCGCGCTTCGAAAGGCGGGCCACTCCCCCGAGCTGGTTTCGGCGGTACTCACCCAGTCGCGGCTTCGGACCAAGGCCGAGTCCAAGTTCGGCGAATTCGCCCGGCAGATGATTTTCACGCCGGCAGGGCTTGAGCAGGCGACCCGGCTCACGGTCGCGGCCCGGCACGCGCAGCGGTTTGTGGAGGCAGGCATCGGTCATGTGGCGGATCTCGGCTGCGGGCTCGGTGCCGACTCGATGGCACTGGCGTCCCTGGACATCCGGGTGACCGCCGTGGAAACCGACGAAACCACGGCCGCCTGCGCCACCATGAACCTGATTCCATTCCGGAATGCCGCCGTGGTTCACGCCGATGCCACGTCCGTGTCCCTGGACGGAATCGACGGCGTCTGGCTGGATCCGGCCCGCCGCACCACCTCCACGTCGGGGACCAAGCGGCTCTGGGATCCGGAGGACTTCTCCCCGCCCTTGTCCTTCGTGCAGACCCTGGCCGCCTCCGGCCTCGCCGTGGGCGTCAAGATGGGCCCCGGTATGCCGCACGGCTCGGTGCCGGCGGATTGTGAAGCCCAGTGGGTCTCGGTGGGAGGGGACGTCACCGAGGTGGCGCTGTGGTTCAACGCGGTGCGGCGTCCCGGCATCCGGCGTGCGGCCCTCGTGCTCGGTGCGCAGGGCGCGGCCGAGCTCACCAGCAGCGACGGATTCGACGGCGGGCCGGTGGCCCCCGTGGGCCCCGTCGAGGGCTACCTGTACGAGCCCGACGGCGCCGTCATCCGCGCCGGGCTGGTGGCCGACGTCGCCCTCCAGCTGGACGGGCATCTGGTGGATGAGCACATCGCCTATATCTGCGCCCCCGAGTTGCGGGACACCCCGTTTGCCCGGGCCTACAAGGTCCTGGAAGTGATGCCGTTCAACGTCAAGGCCCTCAAGGCCTGGGTCAAGGACCACGGCATCGGCGTCCTGGAGATCAAAAAGCGCGGCACCTCGGTCACCCCGGAAGAACTGCGCAAGCAGCTGCTTCCCAGCGGGAAAAACAACAAGGGCAAAAAAACGGCCACCCTGGTCCTGACCAGGATTGGCGAGGACCGGGTGGCCATCTCGGTGGAACCCGTCTAGTTGGGGAGCCGCGGGCCTACTGCGCCCGCATGAAGTCCTCGGCAGCGCGGACCTGCTCGTCGCTGGGGCGGATGCCGGTGTACAGCACGAACTGCTCGAGGGCCTGGATCGTGGCCACCTCGGCACCTGTAATCACGGCCTTGCCGGCCGCACGGGCGGCCCTGATGAGCGGCGTCTCCGCTGGCAGGGCGACGACATCGAACACCACCTTCGCCGCGTCCACCGCCTCCTGCGGGAAGGACAGCGAGCCGGCGTCCGGGCCGCCGGCCATTCCCACCGGGGTGACGTTGATGAGCATGTCGGCCTGGGCAGCGCCTGGTCCGGGAAGTGCCGCACGCCACGCGAAGCCGTAGAGCCCAGCGAGCGCCCGTCCCGCCGGCTCGTTGCGGGCGATCACGGTCACGTCCTTGAAACCGGCATCCCGCAACGCGGCGGCTGTGGCCTTCGCCATGCCGCCGGAGCCCCTGAGCAGCACCGAATGCGAGGCGGGCACCGCGTTGCGCTCGAGCAGTTGCTCGATTGCCGTGTAGTCGGTGTTGTAGGCCGTGAGCCGGCCACCGTCGTTGACGATGGTGTTGACCGAATCGATGGCTGTCGCGGACGGGTCCATCGCGTCCACCAGGGCGATGACGTCCTCCTTGTACGGCATGGACACCGCGCAGCCGCGGATCCCGAGGCCCCGCACCCCGGCGATGGCCAAGGCCAGATCCGTCGGCGCGAAGGCCTTATAGATCCAGTTCAGGCCAAGCTGTTCATACAGGTGGTTATGGAAGCGCGTCCCGTTGTTGCTCGGCCGGGCCGAGAGCGAGATGCACAGCGTCATGTCTTTGTTCAGTATGGGCACAGCACCATTAAACGCCAGGAACTCCGGCGTCAGGCGCAACCGGAGCCCGGACGATGCGGTCCGACGGCGACGGGAAGCTTTCCGGGCGCCGTGGCCTTGCCCGCGAGCACCGCCGCGAGGGCATCATAAGCCCCCTGGCTGCGCCCGTAGAGGGCGATCTTTGCGGGGGCGGTCGAGTCCGCCAGCGGCCAGGGAGCGTCGAGGGCCACAGCCACATCCGGCGTTGCTGTCTCCGGCGCTGTTGTCTCCGGCGCTGCCGGAAGTCCACCGATCAGCGAGACGAGCGGGCCGCTGCCGACGCCGATGCCTGCCTTTTGTGCCGCCGCTTTGAACCGCGAGCGGTCCTGGGCCGAGCCGCCCGTCACGCGCACCGTGGCCGGCACCATGGCGCCGCGGCAGGGGCCGGCGAGCACGGTGATGGCAGCTTCGGACACGGTCCGTGAGGTCTCGGCCCCGCTTCCCGGTGCGGTCCCAGCCGGAGCGCCGGCGCGGCCGCGCCAGATCATCATGGTGGCCACCCGCTGCGCGGCCTCGGTCAGCCGTTCGGCCGGCAGGGTGCCGCTCCTGACCGCGTGAACGATTGCGGCGTGGGCGACCTCCACCCGGGCCGGCATCAGCAGCAGGTCGGCCCCCGCGGCCAGGGCCAGGGGCGCGGCGGAGTCGTCCGGGTACTGGTCCGCCACCGCCCCCATGTTGAGCGCGTCCGTCACGGCCACGCCCTGGAAACCCATTCCCCGCAGCGTCTCGTAGGCCGGCTTGGACAAGGACGCGGGGACACCCGGCTCCAGCGCGGGCACGGCGATATGGCCCGTCATGACCATGGGCAGACCGGCCTGGGCCGCCGCCTGGAAGGGTACGAGGTCCTTGGCGCGCAGCTGGTCCAACGACGCGTCCTGGACCGGGAGCCCTTCGTGGGAATCGACGCCCACGGAGCCGTGGCCGGGAAAATGCTTGGCGGCCGGCAGCAGCCCCGAAGCCAGCATTCCCTTCGAAAAGGCGACCCCGAGGTCCGCGGCAGTCTCGGCATCGCCGGACATCGACCGCGCCCCGATCGTCGGATCCGCAGGCCCCATGGTCACATCCGTCGCGGGCGCGAAGTCAACGTTGAAGCCGAGGGCTGCGAGTTCGGAGGCCATGGCCTGTCCGGCGTCCGCGGCGAGCGGCCCGCTTCCGGCGGCCCCGTAGCTCATCGGCGTGGGCCACTCGGTCAGCGGTGCGCGCAGCCTGGCCACCACCCCGCCTTCCTGATCGACCGCGATCATTCCGGGCCAGGCACGGCCGTCCGCCCGCGCCGCCTCCTGGAGCAGGCGGGTAACGTCCCGCATGGCTTCGACGTCCACCTGCCCGTCGGGCGTTCGGGGGACGTTGTCCCCCATGATGATGGAGCCGGAAAGATGCAGGCGTTTCACCGTCGCGGCGTGGGCGGCGTGATCGAGTCCCGGATAGAACGGCAGCAGGACCTGACCAGCCTTCTGCTCAAGGCTCATCGAGGCCACGGCCTTGCCGGCCTGGTCCGCGTCCCGCTGTTGCGGCCCCCAACCGAGCGGTCGGGAGGCTGCCTCCAGCCTCGAGAGCACGGAGGCGAGGGGGTCGGAGGATTCTTCCCCCGGGGAGAGCACGGGACCGAGGGCGCCGAAGGCTGCGTCCAGCGAGGAAGCTGCGAGGCTGGGCGTCGACGGGGTCGTGGGCGCAGGTGTCGGCAGCGGCTGCTGCAGTGTCGGCTGCAACAGAGGGGGCCGTTCGGTTCCCGCCTGCGGGGCGCCGGAAGAGGCCGGGGAGCGGTCCGGCGCGGGCGGCGAAGTGCAGGCGGCGTTCCCCAGAACCAGCCCTCCTACCGCCGCCAGCGCGGCCCCGAAAAGGGCCGCCTTGTGAACACCCTGACGCGCTGGTAGTAACTTTGTCACCGTCTCGATGTTACCCCTGCACTAGACTTGGATCACCCGTTACCCTGCCGGCGCCCTAGCTGCGACCCTGCCAGATCCGGTTTCGGCAACGGACAGCAGCACGCGAAGGGACCACATGAAGATTGATTTCGCTTCATCAAAGCAGTCAACTCTTGGTGTGGAATGGGAGCTCGCCCTCGTCGATGCGGAGACCGGAGAACTGGCCTCCGTGGCCAACGAGGTCTTGCGCGGGGTGGCCGCCCGGCACCCCGAACTGGACGAGGACGACGAGCACCCGCACATCAAGCAGGAGCTGCTGCTGAACACGGTGGAGCTGGTCACCGGCATCTGCACCACCGTGGCCGAAGCGAAGGCAGACCTGAGCGACTCGCTGGCTGCGGTCCGCGACGTCACCGATCCCATGGGCGTCGAAATCTTCAGCGCCGGGAGCCACCCCTTCAGCCCGCCCCAGCTGCAGCCGGTGACCGACAAGGAACGCTACGCCAAGCTGATTGACCGGACCCAGTGGTGGGGGCGCCAGATGGTCATCTACGGCGTGCACGTGCACGTCGGGCTCGACAGCCGGGACAAGGTGCTTCCCGTGCTGGACGGCCTGGTGAACTACTTCCCGCATTTCCAGGCGCTGTCCGCCTCGAGCCCGTTCTGGGGCGGCGAGGACACCGGCTATGCCTCCCACCGCGCCCTCATGTTCCAGCAGTTGCCCACCGCCGGCCTGCCGTTCCAGTTCTCCAACTGGGAGGACTACGAGTCCTATGTCCAGGACATGTACACCACCGGAGTGATCGACACGCTCTCGGAAATCCGTTGGGACATCCGCCCCGTGCCCGCCCTCGGCACGATCGAGATGCGCATCAGCGACGGACTGGCGACCCTGGAGGAGGTCGGCGCCCTCGCGGCCCTGACACAGTGCCTGGTCGATGAGTTCTCCACCATTCTGGACAACGGCGGCACCATTCCGACCATGCCGCCATGGCACGTCCAGGAAAACAAGTGGCGCGCGGCCCGGTACGGCCTGGATGCGATCATCATCCTGGACGCCGCAGGCAACGAGCAGCTGGTGACCGACCATCTCCGGGCGACGATCCGGCGGCTTGAGCCCGTCGCGGCGAAACTCGGCTGCAGCGCAGAACTGGCCGACGTCGAAAAGATCATCCAGCGCGGCGCGGGCTACCAGCGCCAGCGCCGCGTGGCGGCGGAGAACGGCGGCGACCTGCGCGCCGTCGTCCTGGACCTGGTCAAGCAGATGCGCAAGGGGCCCGAGGCCTAGTTCCGGCACCTGCTGGGCGGTTGTCCCACCAGGGACTGCCGGCCGGAAACCTCAGGCCGAGACGGTCGTGACCGGCATGGACGAATCCGGGGCGAAGCCGATTCCGCTCGGCGCGACCCCGGCCATCACCAGCTGCGCGCCGAGGGCGGCCACCATGGCGCCGTTGTCGGTGCACAGGGCCAGCGGCGGCACCGTCAGCCGGATCCCCGCCGCGCTGCAACGCTGTTCCATGAGCTGCCGCAGCCGCGAGTTGGCGGCCACTCCCCCGCCCAACAGCACCTCGGTGATGCCGTTTTCGCGGCAGGCCAGCACCGCCTTGGACGTGATGACGTCCACCACGGCTTCCTGGAACGCCGCGGCGATGTCCGCCACCGGCACCTCCTCCCCGCGGGCCTCAAACTGCTCCACGCAACGGGCGACGGCGGTCTTGAGCCCGCTGAAGGACCAGTCGTACCGGTGGGGGCCGGGTTCCTCGGCGGTCCCCATGTACTTGGGCTGGGTGAGGCCGCGCGGGAAGCGGATGGCCTTCGCGTTGCCGGTGCGCGCCACCTTGTCGATGGCGGGCCCGCCCGGATATCCCAGGCCCAGGAGCCGGGCCACCTTGTCGTAGGCTTCGCCGGCGGCGTCGTCGATCGTGGAGCCCAGCAGCTCGACGTCCTCGGTGATGCTCCGGATCCGCAGGATTTCGGTGTGGCCGCCGGAAACCAGCAAGGCGCCCAAGTCATCCGGTAAAGAGTTCTCCGGCAGGGCGCCGGCAAACGCCCGCTGCCCGCCGGGGTCCGTCTGGAGCAGGCCGACGCCGACGTGCGCCACGAGGTGGTTGATGGCGTACAGCGGTTTTCCGGTGGCGACGGCGAGCGCCTTCGC
>JAODMV010000258.1 GCA_025464875.1 Arthrobacter sp.
GATCAGCTCCTTCGCCCGGTCCACCACCGTGGCAAAACCGTCGGCATCCACCGTGACGATGTCCCCGGTCCGCAGCCAGCCGTCCGCGGTAAGGGTCTTCGCCGTTTCCTCCGGGTTGTTCCAGTAGCCCTGGAAGACCTGCGGGCCCTTGATCAGCAGCTCCCCCTGCCGGCCGGGCTCCACCTCCGCGGCGGGGTCGTCCGGCTCCACCACCTTCATCAGCGTGGACGGGAACGGTACGCCGATGGTCCCCGGCCGCCGGCTCGGATGGAAGGGATTGCCCAGCGCCACCGGCGAGGATTCGGTCATGCCGTAGCCCTCCACCAGCAGGCCCCCGGACACGGATTCCCAGAGCTCCACCACGTGGTCCGGCAGGTTCATCGCCCCGGAGATGCAGTACTTGCAGGAGCGCAGCGAGATGCCCTTCTCTTTCGCGGCCATGGCGGTGCGTTCGTAGATCGGCGGGACCGCGCAGTAGACCGTGGCGGGCGACTTCTTCATGGCGCCCAGCACCAGCTCGGGGTCGAACTTGGGGAAGAGCACCAGCAGGCCCTGTTTGCGGATGCCGTAGGTGAGGTAGAGCGTCATGCCGAAGGCGTGGAACATCGGCAGGATCGCGTAGAAGATCTCCTTGCGGTACTCCGCTCCCTGCATCCAGGCCTCGCCCTGGAGGGCGTTGGAGTACAGGTTGAAGTGGGTGAGCATGGCCCCCTTGGGCCGTCCGGTGGTGCCGGAGGTGTACTGGATGGCGGCCAGGTCATGCACCGAGGGGCGGGGGTGCCCGGAGTCGATCCGGCCGTGGCCAAGCAGCTCCTTCCACGGCGTGGTTCCCGGCGCCGGGCCGGACAGCGCCGCGCGGGACTCGCGCAGCTTCTTCACCGGCAGGCGCAGGGCGAGGCGTTTGACAGCGGGGAACGCCTCCAGGAGGTTGACCGAGACGACGTGGTCGATCTCGACGTCGGCCGGGAAGTCAAGGACGGCCGCCGCGGCCTTGTCCCAGGCGATCACGATTCTGGCCTGGTGGTCCTCGAACTGGTGGCGCAGCTCCCGGGAGGTGTACAGCGGGTTGTGTTCGACGACGACGGCGCCCAGGCGCAGTGCCGCGTAGAAGGCGATAACGTGCTGCGGGCAGTTCGGCAGGATCAGGGCCACCCGGTCGCCGGCCCGCACGCCCAGCCGGCGCAGGCCCTCGGCGGCCCGGTCGACCTGCTCGCCGAGCTCGGTGTAGCTGGTGCGGCGCCCGAAGAACTCCATCGCCGGGTGGTTGCCGCCCTCCGCGACGGACCGCTCCAGCATCGCGACGAGCGACTCCGTGGGCAGGTCGATCTCGGCCGGGACGCCCGGCTGGTAGTTCTTCACCCAGGGCTGCTGGTCAATCGTCTCCATGGCCCCATCATTTCGTGAAGTTCTATCCGGGAGCGAATTCAGCGGCCGTCCCGGTGGGTGATCTTCTGCACCAGCGGCCTGGCCTCACTTGTCGGGGACGGTTTCCGCCGGCCGCTGATCGCGCTGGAACATGGCGTAGAGCCACCACAGGGAGGGGATGACCAGGATTCCGGCCACCACTATGGCGATGAGGTTCGCGCTGAGCACCGATTCGGTCGCCGCCACCTCGTCCACCGTCGCGCCCGGCAGGATCTCGGGGTACTGGCCGATCCCCCAGCCCCAGAGAAGGGCAGTGACGGCCAGCGCCGCGGAGAGCCGCACAGCCAGGAAGGACCGGCGCCACATCAGTACCAGCGAGGCGACTCCTGCCGCAGCCGACACGATTGTGAAAGGAAGTGCCCGTCCGGCGGTCAACTCCCGGAACAACTGGGGCGCGTCGATGCTCAGCACAATCAGCTCGGCCACCGCCAGGACTCCCATCACGCCGCCGGCCACCAGGGCCCTGGACCGGAAGGCCTCCACGAGCGCGGGGTCGCCGACCCGCTTTGCATCCTGGGTCAGGTAGACGGCGGCCAGATAGGCGGTCGTGCCGACGGCAAACAGGCCGCTGACCATGGAGGTGGGGTTCACCCAGCTCCAGATCGGGTGCCCGGCGGCGATGCCCGGCGGGACCCGGTCGGAGGCGAGCGCCCCGGCGACCGTGCCGAGGAAGAACGGCGTCAGCACGGAGGAAGCCGCGAAGGTGGCGCCGAAGAGACGCTGTTGCCACAGCTCGGTGCTGACCTTGCGGAAGGCGAAGGCCGAGCCGCGGGCGATGATGCCGAGGGCGGCGAGGGTCAGCGGGATGTAGAGGGTCGAGGAGATGGCGGCAAAGACTGACGGCATTCCGGTCCAGGCCAGGACGATGACAAAGATCAGCCATACGTGGTTGGCCTCCCAGATGGGCCCGATCGAATGTTCGATGAGGTTTCGCTGGGGCCGCCCGGCCTTGGCCCTGCCCGCGAGGAGGTCCCAGAACCCTCCGCCGAAGTCCGCTCCGCCGAACAAGGCGTAGGCGGTGAGGCAGATCCACATGGCTGCCAGGAGGATTTCGGCGAGCGGCATCGAAGTTCCCTCAGGTGATTCGGTAGTCGCTGACGTCGGCTTCCTGCGGAGCCACCGGGACGGGTATGTCCCGGGCCAGGCGGCGCAGCACGTAGACCGTGGCCACCGTCAGAATGGCGTAGACGACGGCAACGAGCACAAAGCCGTACACCAGCCCCGGTGCCGGATTGACCGCCTCGGAAGTGCGCATCACCCCGTACACGATCCACGGCTGGCGCCCCACCTCGGTCACGATCCAACCGGCCTCCAGCGCCAGCACGGCCAACACCCCTGAGACGCTTGCTGCCCGGAGAAACCAGGCCGAGCGCGGAAGAGCCTTCTGCCGTTTCCAGACGATGGCCAGCCAGACGGACAGCGCCAGCAGCGCGAATCCGGCGCCGACCATTACCTGGAAGGCCAAATGCACCAGGTTCACCGGTGGTCGCTGGTCCTCCGGGACCTCGTTTAGGCCGATGATCTCGGCGTTCGGATCGAAGTGGGCCAGCAGGGACAAGCCGTAGGGGATCTCCACGGCGTACCGCATCTCCCCGTCAATCACGACGCCGCCGATGTGCAGGGGCGCCCCGCGCTGGGTTTCAAAAATGCCTTCCATGGCGGCGAGCTTGACCGCCTGGTTGTCGGCCACGAAGTGCGCGGCCCAGTCTCCCACGCCGATCTGCACCGGGGTGACGACGGCCGCCACGGCAAAGGGAATCAGAAAGCCAAGCATGTGATACCGGTCCCGGCGTCCGCGCAGGAGGGACACGGCGTAGACACTGGCCATGCCGAAGCCGGCAACCATGAAAGCCGCCAGAATCATGTGCACCGTCTGCGCCGGGGTGGCGGGATTGAACATGGCCGCGACGGGATCCACCGAGATCACCCGGCCGTCCGCCACGTCGAACCCGGTGGGTTGCTGCATCCACGCGTTCGCGGCCACCACAAAGAAAGCGCTGGCGACGCCGGCAACGAGTACCGGGATGGCGGTCAGCAGGTGCACCCTGGGCGACAGTCGGTCCCAGGCGTAGAGGTAGATGCCGAGAAAGATGGCCTCGATGAAGAAGGCGATCCCTTCCAGGGTGAATGGGAGCCCTAGCACTTCTCCGTAGACGCCCATCATCCCCGGCCACAGCAGCCCCATTTCGAAGGACAGGATGGTTCCGGAGACCGCGCCGACGGCGAAAAGAACGCCCATGGCCTTCGCCCACCGCCGGGCCAACAGGGCATAGTTCGGATCCCCGGTGCGGTGTCCGCGCCACTCCGCAAGGACCGTGATGGCGGGCATTCCCACGCCGTAGCACGCGATGATGATGTGCCATCCCAGGGACAGCGCCATCTGCAGCCGGGCGGCCATCAGGTCAATGGGCTGAACGTCCAGAGCCGTTTCAAGCATGATCGGCACCGCCTTCCGCTCTTCTTCGGAAGAAGTCCGTGAGTCGCGAAATGAATGTGCTTATCACGGTACGCCCGTTGCCCACCCCGGGCCAGAGCCGACGCTAAGGGAGCCGTGCGGATTCCGTTCCGCCCCCGGCATCGTCCCCGGATTCAACTGGCGGGAGGAGATCGATGATCGGCAGGTGGCCGTCGGTGCGGATGGCGTCCCCGCCGCCGTTGCGGTGATGGTAGCCGGAAGAGAAATGCCGGATCACGTGCACGGATTCCACGGCGTGCGCTTTGCGCAGCGTCTCGATGATGAAGTCACGTTCCTCGTCCGTGCCGTCCGCGATCTTGTGGGTGATCTGGAACGTGAAGAGCGAGAGTCCCACCCGCTTGTCGTAGGTGCCGGCCCCCACCCAGTCCACGGCGAAGCCGCCGGGCAGCCTCCAGCCCTCGGGGGTTTTCCAGAACCGTACATGGTGGCGCTTGCGCGGGTTACCGTCGATTTCCCGCTGGAACGCCATGTCCTGCTTTTTCCCGAAGACGTATAGGGAACTGACCGGAGCCTCCGGATAGCTCCGGCCCATCAACGTAGAGGTCAGGGTGCGCCAGGCGGTCGCCGGGGTGATCGGATCAGCCTCGGTCCAGTCTGCCGCGATCATGGCCTGCCGCAGTTCGTGTTCCGGGCCGATCACTGCAAGGTTGACCGGGTCGCCCAGGACTCCGTCGCCGGTGCGGGCTCGTCCGATGAAGTAGTCCGGAATATAGAGGCCGCTGAGGATCTTGTGGACGCGCGGCAGGAGCGCGTACGCGGCGATCAGCCACACCGGCAGGAACACCCACAGCTGCTCGGGCCCCCGGGACAGCCGCGTGAGCAGAAAGTAATAGACGGCCCAGCCGACCGCCACGGTGATTATCAGGTACAGCAGGCGCTGCACGACGGCGACGACGGTGGCCCAGCGCCCGCGCCAGCGCGCCTTCGCGCTCACCTGCGGGGCGTGATCCGGCTCCGAGGGAATCTCACCAGCAGGCCCAGCGCCTCCGGCGGGTTCCGGCGGCGCTGCCCCGTCAGGCGCTGCCGCGTCGTTCATTTCCGCCTCCTCCCTGGGTTCCGCCGCAACGGCCCAAAACGTCGAGAATCCTAGTCCAAGGTTAGTGGCTGGGTGCTGGCCGCCTCGGTCCCCGGCCCGATGGTCGGTCTCTGGGTTCGCCGCTCCATGCCCGAAAGCCCGGAGTACGAAAGGCTCAGCGAGGCCGGAGCGAGGTCCAAGCGCTTGCCGTTCAAGGCGCTCATCGCCAATGAATGGCGCGGGCTGCTGGTCGTCGTCGTGCTGGCCATCGGATACATAGCCGTCAGCTACATCTTCAAGAGCTTCTCGCTCTCCTACATCACCGAATACCAGAAGACCCCGGCGAACCTCACGGC
>JAODMV010000260.1 GCA_025464875.1 Arthrobacter sp.
AACATTTTCACCGGCTACCTCCGACAGGCAGGAACTGCCGCCCGGTTCCTGCTCCTGGCCACCCTCATCCTCGGCCTGGCCTACCCTGCAGCCGTCTTCGGCATCGGACAGCTTATCGCCCCCTACCAGGCCAACGGCTCCATCATTAAGGACGGCGACGGCGTTCCGGCGGCATCGGCGCTGATTGCCCAGGCCAAAGCTAACGACGCCGGCGCCCAGGACCCGAAGTGGTTCCACGCCCGGCCGTCCGTCGTGAAGTGGGACCCGTCGGCGTCCTCGTCCAGCAACCTGGGGCCCAACGATCCCAAACTCCTCGACGCCGTCACCGCGAACCGGGCCGCCGTCGCCAAGGCTGAAGGCATCAGCGGAGCCGACGTGCCGGCTGACGCCGTCACGGCCAGCGGCTCCGGACTGGACCCTGACATTTCACCGGAGTATGCGCGGCTCCAGGTTCCGAGAGTGGCCGCCGCCCACGGGCTGAGCCCGGAAGTTGTCATGTCCCTCGTGGGCCGGCACACCAGCGGCGGGCTCGAGGCATTCCTGGGACAGCCCTCCGTCAACGTCACGGCGCTCAATCTGGACGTGGCCGCCACCGCGCAATCCCCTGCACATCGCTAACCGTTGAAGCTGTCCGACTGGGAGAATGACGCTATGGGACGCGGAACGCTTCGTATCTTCCTGGGCGCCGCACCCGGGGTCGGCAAGACGTACGACATGCTCGAGGAAGCGCACCGGCTCGGCAAGCGCGGCGAGGACGTCGTCGTCGCGTTCGCCATGGACCACGGGCGCAGCGACACCCGTGCGCTGCTGGACGGGCTGGAAGTCATCCCGCCCCGGCTCCTGCCGTACCGGGGCACCGAGTTCGAAGAGATGGACCTGGACGCAGTGTTCGCCCGGGCCCCCGCGACGGCGGTCGTGGACGAATACGCGCACTCCAACATTCCCGGCAGCCGCCACGCGAAACGCTGGGAGGACATCGACGAACTCCTCGACGCCGGCATCAACGTCCTGTCCACCGTCAACATCCAGCACCTGGCGTCCCTGGGCGACGTCGTGAATGCCATCACCGATGTTAGACAGGCGGAGACGGTTCCGGACGACGTCGTGCGCCGGGCAGACCAGATCCACCTGGTGGATATTTCCCCGGAGGCGCTTCGCCAGCGTCTGGGCGACGGAAAGATCTACGCCGCCGACAAGATCGACGCGGCCCTGTCCAACTACTTCCGGCTGGGCAACCTCACCGCGCTGCGTGAACTGGCGCTGCTGTGGCTGGCCGACCGGGTCGATGAGGGCCTGGCCAGGTACCGCGCGGAAAATGACATCCAGGCGACTTGGCCTGCCCGCGAACGCATCGTCGTCGGCCTGACCGGAGGCCCCGAGGGAGAGGTCCTCATCCGCCGGGGTGCCAGGATCCTGAACCGCGTCAACGGCGGCGACCTGCTGGCCGTGCATGTCCGGGCCGCCGACGGAGTCGCGAGCGAATCACCGCAGGCGCTCGAGGCCCAGCGCCGCCTGATCCAGGACCTGGGCGGAAGCTACCACGTCGTGTCCGGAGAAGACCCGGCCAGCGCCCTCCTGGACTTCGCCCGCAGCGTCAACGCCACCCGGATCGTCGTCGGCATCTCCCGCCGCGGAAAACTTGCCGGCCTGCTGGGCTCCGTGCTGGGCGGAGGCATCGGCACCAGGGTGGTCCGCGACTCCGGAGACATCGACGTCCACATGGTCTCCCACCCCCTGGGCGGACGCGGCACCGGCCCTCGGAGGCAACGGGAACTCGGACGCGTCCGTGTTGCCGCCGGCTTCGTCCTCGCCGGGGTGCTCCCTGTACTGCTCCAGCTGCTCCTGGGCCTGAACCCGCACCAGAACGTCGCCACCGCCGTCCTCGTCCAGCTCACCGGATCAGTCACAGTCGCCCTCATCGGCGGGCTCTGGCCGGCAATCCTCGCCGCGCTCTGGAGCAGCCTCCTGGTGAACTACTTTTCCACTCCGCCGGTGGGCACCCTGACCGTCAACGACCCCCAGAACGTCCTCGCACTCCTGGTTTTCCTGGGCGTCTCCGCCGCAGTCGCTATCGTGGTCGACCGCTCGGCCCGCCGCTCCAAGGAGGCCGCCCTTGCCCGCGCCGAAGCAACGACCCTGGGAGACCTCACGCGCGGCGCCGCGGGGTCGGAGGACGCCGTGAAAGGGCTGCTGGAACAGGCGATGGGCGTCTTTCAGGTCCGGGGTGCGGCCCTGTTCAGCCTCGCCGAGGACGACGGCGGCCCCCGCGGCCGCCCGGGAAAGAGCTGGCGGCGCCTTGCCGTCGCCGGCGACATTCCGCCGCGCTCGGGCGACGCTGACAGGCCCGCTTCCGGCGACATCAGTGGCGAGAATGTCGAAGATGTCGATGCGAGCACCCGGCTCGTTTTGTTCGGCCGCGTCCTGCCGGCGAGTGACCGGCGTCTGCTGGGTGCCTTTGGGGTGCACCTGGCGGCCCAGTTAGAACGCCAACAACTGGCCGCCAGCCGCCGCGAAGTACTCCGGCTGGCCGAAAGTAACACCATGCGCACCTCCATCCTCAGGGCCGTGTCCCACGACCTCCGCACCCCGCTGGCGGGCATTAAGCTTGCCGTCGGCAGCCTCCTCCAGGCCGGCGTGCGCTACGCCCCCGAAGAGCAGCACGAACTCTTGCAGGCCATCGATGAATGCTCGGACAGGCTGGACCTTCTCGTTGGCAACCTTCTGGACATGTCCCGGATAACGTCCGAATCCGTCAATCCACTGCTCCGGCCCGTCCGCTGGTATGAGGTCATTCCGGCCGCCCTGCACGGGCTCCCCGCAGGCCTCGTCCGGGTGGAGATTCCTCCCAACATGCCCGAAATCGACGCAGATCCCGGGATGCTCGAACGCGTCATCGCGAACATCACTGAAAACGCCGTCAAATATGCTCCCGGTTCCGACATCGTCCTCGCCGGGACCGCCGGCGGCCTCAGCTCGGCCACCTTCGCAGGACGACCAGCCGGCGAGTTGCGCATCATCGACCACGGCCAGGGCGTGCCCGTGGAACGTGTCATTGAAATGTTCCGGCCCTTCCAGCGTCTCGACGACATTCCCCAAGCCAGCGGCGTCGGTCTCGGCCTGGCCGTCGCGAAAGGATTCACCGAAGCCATGGGCGGAACCCTCACAGCGGAACCAACCCCGGGGGGCGGGCTGACCATGGTCATCCGCCTGCCGCTCTCGACCGGTGCGCGCGACGACGGCAGTCACGGGCAGGCTCCACTCGTACCGCAGTCCTTCCTGGCCAGACAGACCCATGTGCGGCCCCTCCAGCCATCCAAGCCGGAGACACCATGACCGCCGTCCTGGTTGTCGACGACGACGCCCACCTGCTCAAAGTCCTGAAAATTGCGCTCCAGGCCAACGGCTACGCGGCCACCACCGCCACGGACGGCGAGTCCGCTCTCCTGGCCGCCACGCAGCACCCGTTCGCTCTGATCATCCTGGACCTCGGCCTGCCCGACATCGACGGGACCACCGTCATCAAACGACTCCGGAGCTGGAACCGCGTCCCCATCCTCGTCCTCTCAGCCCGCCACAGCTCCGACGACAAGGTAGAGGCACTGGACGCCGGCGCCGACGACTACCTCACCAAGCCCTTTGGCCCGGACGAACTCCTCGCCCGGCTCCGGGCCCTGCTGCGCCGGGCGTCCGAGCAGATCCACGAACCCGTCGTCACCACCGATTCCTTCACCGTGGACCTGGCCAAACACCGCGTCATCCGGGGCGGCCAGGACGTGCGCCTGACGCCCACCGAATGGAACATTCTGGAGCTCCTGGTCCGGAACCCGGAAAAACTCATCACGCATCAGCAGCTGCTCACGGAAGTGTGGGGCCCGGCCTACGCCAAGGATTCCAACTACCTCCGCGTCTACATGGCCCAGCTCCGCCGCAAACTCGAACCCGACACCGGCAACCCCCGGCACCTCCTCACCGAGGCAGGCATCGGCTACAGATTTCAGCCCTAGCACTGCCTCCGCATTGGCTGCGCGGAAGCGTCAAGCCTCCTCTTCCTCGGCGCGGGCGAAATCGCCCCGTCACCCGCGAGGTACTGCGCGGAGCCGAACCCGACGTGGCCAGGCGACCCTGGGTCCACGTCGGCTGACAGCCAGCGGAACGATCAAGGCCAGTGAACGGGACCCGGCAGGAGCGTTCCGCAGCCCCGGGCGGAACCATCAACGACCCCTTGGCGACGATCAGGGATCTGGTGGGCGTTAGGGCGACCGGCTGATAGCAATTACTGTGGTCCAGCCCAGAGTTCGGGAGGAAAATGCAAGACATGAACACTGTTGAACACGAGAACTTTGGCAGGCCCAGCGAGACCCGAACCTTTCCTCACGGCAAGGCCGAGATTTTGAACATGGGCGATGGAACGATCGGCCGGCTGACTCTGGAGCCGGGGTGGCGATGGTCGAACGACGTCAAGCCGATCGCGGGAACGGAGAGCTGCGAAGCGCCGCATTTCCAGTACCACGTCTCAGGACGACTGGCCATCCGCATGGATGACGGAACCGAATTCGTCGCAGAGCCGGGTGACGTCACAAGCCTCCCTCAGGGGCACGACGCCTGGGTTGTCGGCGACGACACGGTCGTCACAGTCGATTGGTTCGGTGCCACGAACTACGCGAAATCATCCGAGTAGAATCGATCTACCTTTAGGGTGGTGATGCCTGCCATGGCCGGCATCATTAAGGGTGCACGGCACGTTCCTCGGGGCCGCGGTGATTCGCTGCCGTCGATATGCAGCAGGGCCGGCGGGTCGCCTCGGTTCTGCAGATCGAGCCCATAGCTGTTTTGACGGGATGGGCGACGGGATGGACGTCGACGTCTTAGCGGCCCGACGGGAGGCGCACGGCGGCTGCTTCGGCCGGAACGGGCGTATTGTGCCCCGGCGGTTGGTATGCGGCCCGGCCCGGCGTTTTGCCCCGGGAGCTTGCCGCGGCCTGGTTTTCCCGGGCAAGGAACGCGGAGAGTTCCCCGATGGTGCTCATCAAGGGTGCAGGGAAGACGACGGTGGTGTTCTTGTCCACACCGATTTCGACCAGGGACTGCAGGTTGCGCAGCTGCAGGGCCAGGGGGTGGGCCATCATCGTGTCGGAGGCGTCCCCGAGGGCGGCCGCCGCGATGGACTCGCCTTCGGCGGCGATGATCTTCGCCCGCTTCTCCCGCTCGGCCTCGGCTTGGCGCGCCATGGCCCGTTTCATGGTCTCGGGCAGCTGGATGTCCTTCAGTTCCACCAGGGTCACCTCGACGCCCCATTCCAAGGTCAGGGCATCCAGGATTTCCCGGATGTCGCTGTTGATGCGCTCGGTCTCGGACAGCGTCTGGTCCAGGCTGTGCCGGCCGACGACTTTGCGCAGCGTGGTCTGGGCGATCTGGTTGATGGCCGCCTCCACGTTTTCGATCGCCACCACGGACTTCACGGCATCGACCACCCGGTAGTACGCCACCGCGGAGATGTCGACGCTCACGTTGTCCTGGGTAATGATGCCCTGGGACTGGATCGGCATGGTCACGATCCGCAGGCTGACGAGCTGGAGTTTGTCGATCACGGGAATGATGAATCGCAGCCCCGGCGTCCTGACTCCGATCACCCTGCCGAGCCGGAAGAGCACGCCTTTCTCGTACTGGCGCACGATCCGGATGGACATCTTCGCCACGATGAACAGCACCACGATGATGATCGCGGCAACAACATAGTTGGTGGGGTCCATCAGGATCCCCTCCTTAGATTCCTCGGCAGGGTCCGCCGGCGCCGGTCCGGCACGGCTACGCCCTAGTCCTATTGTCCCATCGACGCAGGGAAATGCGCCCCCAATCCGCTGGCAAAAGCCACCGGCAGCACCCCCCGCGGGCACGGAGAGAGGGCTGGTTTGCGGCGTCGGACGGTTCGCTGACACGGCGCTGCGCATTCATTTGACGGTTAGCGTCCCATGCATGTTGGAGTGGTACTTGCAGTGAAAGGCGTAGGAGCCCGGCTGTGCAGGGGCGATGAACGTTGCCGTCCCGCCATTTTCCTTGACCTCGACGTCAAAGCCCGAATCCTGGTCGGCTGTCACCGTGTGTTCGGTGTCGTCCATGTTCGTCACTGTCACCTCTGCGCCGGGAACGACCGATGCCGGCACCTCGTAGGCGAAGTTCGTGATCGTGATCGCTGCCGCGGCGGAGGTTGCCGCATCGCTTCCCATACCCGGTCCGGTTGATGTGGGCCGCAAGGACGGTTCCACCGGCGTGCTGGCACTACTGCCGGCAGTCGTGGCGGGGGCGGAAGCGGGCGCTCCGCCGCCTCCGGCGCATCCGCCCGCCCCCAACAGGAGTGTAGCCAGCAACAGTGCGGTCCGAATCCTACTGTCTTTCATGACATGCCGTCCTCGACGCCTGAGGGATCTCTGCGGAACAGTCAGCCTCTTTCCATTCTGCATCCGCCGCCACGAAAAAGCGTCGACCCCGCGTTGACTTGTGGAGGACGCCCGCGCAGCTGCTATCGAAGAACCATTTGGTAATGCCCGCGTAGCGGGGCAGTCGCGTCGGTGATGCCGGTCAGGTGCCAGTCGGGGGATCGGGGTCGTCCCTGCGCCGGCAATCGCCGGAGGCAGGGGCCGTCGGTCTCTGGAATACGAATGGGCTACGAAAATGGTAACGAGCGTTAAGCGTGCCGGGCATGAGCTGTTGACGGGGACGCGCTATCAGGTTCAGTGTGGCTACTACCGCAATTGAGGCCACCCCTCGCCGACATCCTGCTGGCAGTTGTGCGCCGCATCCAGGGGCGCACTGCCAGCATTGCCAAGCTTAAATCCAAACTGCGGCCCGTCGGGGTCCGACTGCCGGATCTCTTCGCCGGCTATTGGCCGCGCTGTCACGGGAGTTGTTATGCCGGAAGCTCCAGCCGAACTGCACGTCTGCGCTTGCACCACCGATGGCCTGGTCCGGTACACCATCCGGTCTTCAACTACATGGACGCCTTGGGAAATTCCCTTAGGCATTGCAGGGTTGGCAAGTCTCGACGGACAGGCCGTGGATGTCGCTTGCACCAGATGCGTCCGTTTCCCGGGCACTCCCGGAGTTGCCGAGGGCATCTATTTGATGATTGCCTTCAGCACCGTCCCGCCGAAGCTGCTGTTTCGGTCCCCTGACGGAGCGTGGCGCGAAGAACAGGCTCCTGACTTCCCGCCGTCAAGACGGGTAGCAGCGGCATTTCAGGCAGGTTCCCGAACCCCCCTATACACGGCCGCCCTCGTGGACTCCGGTGTGCCCTTCGCAGCGGTACAGGAGCAGTCTGCGACGACGGCAAGCATCCCAACTGAGGTGGAGTGGACGGCGGGAGACCGCGGAACCATGCGGTCGGCAGACATGCACGGGTTGCCTCCTCTCGAGACGAAGCAGCCGGTGTTCCTGATAGCCGCCGCCGACGACGGTCACGCATACATCTCTTCCAGCACGGATTCGAAATGGACGCTCTACGCGCCGATCGAGGAAAAACTCCCGGGCGCCGGAATTCCACCAGGGGACGTTATCGGCGTGGCTGCAGCAGCATCAGCGTACGGAATCGTTACCGGCGACGGTAGGGTCTGGGCCACCACCCCCATTTCAGACCGCCAGTGGAGCCAATGGACGGACCTTGAGCTTCGCATCCTCCCGTCTCCTCCCACCGTGGTGGACGTCGGGACTTTTGCCACGATCGCCATGGCGAGTACTGACGAGGGAACGCATGTCCTGGGCACGACAACGGACGGCCGCTTATGGCACCAGCTGCGCAACAATCCCACGGCAATTTTCCGGGACGTCGAACTCTCCGGGGTTCACGAGGACATTGGTTTGGTCAGGGCCGTCGCGGCAGCCTGATCGTTCCAGACGGGCTGTCGCGCCAGTCGCCAGAAGTTGAACTCCCCGTGGTGAAGTTGCCGCTCTGGTGCTGCTGCGGCCCTCGGGAGTGCACCCGAGACGCCGTGTGGCAGTTAGCAGTTGAATTCCTCCTGCTCGAGTTGTCGCCGCGGCAAGTGCTCGGCAACCCCGTTGCGATGCGCGGGGTCGCTGGAGCCGTTTTCATCCAAGATCGGTATCGAACTCCCGCGGAATCCGAGGGCAGGGCAGCACGGATGCGGAGCACGAACGCTGACTGCCCACCGGCCCGCTACTGCAGGGCGGTCCGGAAAGCGCGGGCCGGGGCGCGTTCTGCCGCAGCCCAGCGTGATGCCGCCTTCCGCTGCCCTGTGGCGCATGCCTGAGCAGGGTTGCAGGACGTCATCGCCGCACTCCGTTTGCCGGCGAAGGCGTCAGCGGCGGCGGCCCGGTCTCCGGTCCGCCGCCGCTGACGGGATATTTGTTAGTTCGTGCCGTGCCGGATTAGCTGGCCGGAGTTGCGGATTCCCGGTCTGCGGCCCAGGCTGCGTAACTGCCGTCGAGTTCGACGATGTCGTAGCCGGCGCGGCGCAGAGCGCTGGCGGCCACGGAGTTGCGGACGCCGCTCTGGCAGTAGGTCACGATGGTGCCGCTGCCGGGAAGTTCGTCGAGGTGCCACATGACGCGTCCGCCGCTGAGCTGACTGGACCCGGGGATGTGTCCGGCGGTGTGCTCGGTGCGGTTGCGGACGTCCAGCACCATGGCGGCGTCGAAGGCGGAGAGTTCGGCGGGCTGGATCAGGCGCGGGGTGAACGTTGGCAGGCCCGCGAAGCCGGTGACGTAGCCGGCGACGTTGTCGATGCCGACGCGGACCAGGTGGTCCCATATTTCCTGAGCCTGCTGCGGGCCGTCGGCCAGCAGAACCAGCGGGTTCTTGTCGGTTTCCGGATCCACGACCCAGGCGCCGAAGCTGGCGGTGCTCTTGCCAGCGGGGATGTTCAGCGAGCCGGTAACGGTGCCCTTGTGGACCTCGGTGTTGGGGCGGGTGTCCACGAAGGTCACCTTGTCCCCGGCCAGGTCCTTGGCGACGTCGGTCGCTTCCAGTTCCTGCAGCGGGGCGCGTTCGCCCAGAACGGCCGGGCCCTGGCGGTTTTCGCGCTTCATGCGGCCGAAGTAGGCGTGGGCGTCGGGCTGGCCGTCGAGCAGTTCGTCGATGAAGCCCTGCTCGTCGTTCGCGGCGAGGTGGGGGCCCCACCAGGCGTAAAGGCGCTCGTAGCCGACGGTGGAGGAGGGGATCGCGCCGAGCGCCTTGCCGCAGGCGCTGCCGGCGCCATGGCCGGGGTGGACCTGGACGTAGTCGGGCAGGGTCAGGAACTTGTCCCGCAGGCTGGCGAACAGCTGCTTGGCGCCCTCGAACCGCGTGTCGACGCCGCCGGCGGCCTCGTCCAGCAGGTCCGGACGTCCCAGGTCGCCGGAGAAGACGAAGTCACCGGAGAGCAGGTAGCCGGCCTGGTCGCTGAACGCGCCGTCGGTGACCAGGAAGGACAGGTGCTCGGGCGTGTGCCCCGGAGTGTGCAGGGCCTGGATGCTGATGTTGCCGATCTCGATCGTGTCGCCGTCGTGCAGCCGTTCGCCGTCGAATCCGTACTGCCAGTCCGGTCCGCCCTCACCGGAGACGTAGATGGTGGCGCCGGTCGCGGCGGCCAGTTCCCGGGTGCCGGAGAGGTAGTCGGCGTGGATGTGGGTCTCGGTCACGGCCACGATCTTCATTCCGTTGGCGGCGGCCAGGGACCGGTAGACGTCGATGTCGCGGCGGGCGTCGACGACGACCGCGGTGCCGTTGCGCTGGCAGCCGATGAGGTAACTGGCCTGGGCGAGGTCTTCGTCATAGATGCGCTCGATAAGCATGGGGTGCTCCTTTGGAAAGTGGATAGGGTCGGGCCGTTCGGAGCCCGTGCAGTATTCG
This sequence comes from Arthrobacter sp., assembly GCA_025464875.1. Taxonomy (GTDB): domain Bacteria; phylum Actinomycetota; class Actinomycetes; order Actinomycetales; family Micrococcaceae; genus Arthrobacter. Next base: position 9,842 of record JAODMV010000260.1, read on the forward strand.
GCCGGCCAGGCCGTGTGGCCTATTGCTGGCCGGTCAGGTGGTGGGGAGTCCTGCGCCGCTCCAGGCGATCATGCCGCCGGTCATGGTGTCCGCGCTGAAGCCTGCGGCATTGAGGGCATCCGCGACGTGGGCGCTGCGGTTGCCGCTGCGGCAGACGACGATGATGGGTTCGTTCGGGTTCAGCTCTCCCAGCCGTGTCTGCAGCTGCCCCATCGGGATGTGCAGGGCGTCGGGAATCATGCCTTCGGCGACTTCGAAGTCTTCGCGGACGTCCAGGATCGTGGCAGTGCTGCGGCGCTGGTCGGTTTCGGTGATGCTGGTTTCTGCCATGGTGTTCTCCTTGGAAAGTTCGGTTTGAGTTAGCGGACGGGTTCGCCGGCCTGGCGCCAGGCGCCCATGCCGCCGCGGAGCGAGTAGGCCTGGTAGCCGTTGGCGGCTAGGATCCGCGCGGCGGAGGCTGAGCGGACAACGATCAGCGCCGCTCCCGAGGCCAGGAGTTCCTTGGCTTCGGCCACGGAGATGGTTTTATAGGGCTTGCTGAAAGCTTTCTTCAGGGAGCTGATCAGGCCCGTGGTGTTCTCCCTCGGATCGGGGCTGACGGGTACCGCAGCGGACGTGCGATGCCTGGCGGCCGGGGTCACGCCGGTGAGGGCCGGGCGCGGTGCCGGCTGTTGCGGTTGTTTTGCCGCAGCGGGCAGGAGCGGACGAAGAGCCAGCAGGCGGCTGCGGCGGCCACGGCCAGGGCCGCGACGCCGGTCGCGATGATCCAGCGGAGATCGTCCGGGGCCTGCTGGATGAGGACGAAGGTGCCCATGGCCAGGACGAACCAGCCGAAGGCCTTGCGCAGCGCCGCTTCCGGGATACGGCCAGCCAGCCTGGAGCCGATCAGGGTGCCGGCGATGGCGGCCGCCGTGACGGCCAGGGTCAGGCCCCAGTCCAGCTGGACCGTGGTGAGATACCCGGCGAGTCCGGCGAAGGACTTCATCGCGATGACCACCAGTGAGGTTCCGACGGCGACGGACATCGGCAGCCCGCCAAGCAGGGCCAGGGCAGGAACGACGAGGAATCCGCCGCCGGCACCGACCAGACCGGTCACCAGCCCGACGACAGCGCCGTCGAGCAGCACCCGGCCCAAGGGCAGCTCGACATGCTTCCTGGCGCCGCCGCCGTCCCTGGCCGCGTTCTTTTTCCGGCCACGAAGCATGGCCACCGAGGTCGCGACCATCATCAGCGCGAACGCGATCAGCAGAATCTGGCCGGGAATGTGGCCCCCGAGCAGCCCGCCGGCGAAAGCGCCAGCCATGCCCGCGGCGCCGAAGAGAAGCCCGGTACGCCACATCACCCGTTCCCCGCGGGCGTGGCTGATGACGCTGACGGCGGAGGTGACGCCGACGACGAACAGCGACGCCGCGATCGCCTCCTTGGCCTCGAATCCGGCCACGTAGACCAGGATCGGGACGGTCAGGATCGATCCGCCCCCGCCCAGGACGCCGAGCGAGAGCCCGACGAGCACGGAGAGGGCGAGAACGAGGATGAGGGTGGCGCTCATTAGGCCCGGGCCCCAGGCTTTCCGGTTCCGGCCAGGGGCAGCTGCGCGATGGCTTCCTCGCGGGTGGGTTCCTGGGCTGCCTTGTTCCACGGCATGGCAGAGAGTGCCTTGCCCATGGCGCAGGTGTTGGTCGCGGCCGAGAACGTCAGTCCGGTGCCGATGGCGCCGGCGAGCACGCGGACCTTGGGGGAGACGAACCGGCCGCCGGCCAGGCCCAGGACCACGAGGGACCCGGCGGCGAGACGGACCTGGCGCTCAAGAGCCCAGCGCGCCTTGCCGCGGACGACGTCGCCGCCGGCGGCCGCGAAGCCGGGAACCCCGCCGGTCAGGACATGGGCGGTGTCGATGCCGGCCGCGCCGAGGCGCTGGCGGGCCTGCTCTGCGCGCACCCCGGACTGGCAGACCAGCACGACGCGGCGGTCGAGCCGTTCGGCCAGTTCATCGGTGCTCTCCGAGAGCAGCGGAAGGGGCACGTTGTAGGAGCCGGGGATGTGCATGGATTCGAATTCGGCCGCGGAGCGGACATCGATCACGAGGAGGTCCCGGTCTTCCCGCTGCCAGGTGCGCAGGGTTTCCGGATCCAGGGCGGTGACGGCAGGAGCAGGGGCGGTGGCTGAGGCTGAACGGGAAGTCATGGATGTTGTCCTTTCAAGACAAAGGGCTCTGCAGGTGGATACCCCACCGAGTATTACAGATACCCCTGGGGGTACGCAAAACACCCGAGGGGGTATAGGATTGGATGCAGAAACCCCTACTTTTGGAGACGTCCATGCAACTCGATACCTCGGAACTGACCCCGGTGGTCAACCGGCTCAAGCGGGCGCAGGGCCAGCTCGCCGCCGTCACCCGCATGCTTGAAGAGGGGCGGGACTGTAAGGACATCGTCACCCAGCTCGCCGCCGTCTCCAAGGCACTCGACAAGGCAGGCTTCGCCATCATCGCCAGCGGCCTGGAGCAGTGCATCAGCCGCGGGGATGCCAATATGGATAAGAAAGACCTCGAGAAGCTTTTCCTCTCCCTGGCCTAATCCAGCTCGTCGCCGCGGCCGCCGTTTTCCTGCGATGGATGCCTGTCCATGGAGGGTTCGTCGGCGTGCTTGTCGCCGCAGCAATCTCGACCGCACTGGGCATCAACCTGACACGCAGACGGCGTTACCGGCGCGCCAAGCTGCGTCTCAGCCGGGGCAGGAGGCCACCCGATCTGGTCTCAACGCTGGCAGTAGCCGCCAGCGTCGTGGTCCTGGCAGCACTTGGGATATATACGGTGCTCTTCCTGCCACTGCCGCCCTGCTCGGCAAAGGAGGCAGACCTCCCATTCGAGTACCTCCCCGTGTCCGTATTGACCTTCCCCCGGGTCCAGGATTTAGCGTGTGAGGGCAAGGAAAGGAGGTGCGGGAAATGGCACTGCAACAAGGCGAGGTGTACCGCTGTCCGGATAGCGCGTGCGGATGTGAGATCACCGTGACGAAGGGCGCCGCGGAAGGCCACGGCGGAGACAAGAACCCGACGTGCTGCTGCGGCCACAGCATGGAGAAGGTCAGCTGAACACAGACACGAACGCCCCGCGGGCAGCTCTCCGGACGGTCCTTGCCCGCCCGGAATATCGAAGGCGGTAGACAGCCGGCAGCCCCGCCGTGGGGATGCTCTTCGCCGCCGTCGCATGGCTGCCCGAGGAGCAGGACCGGGATGAATTCGGCGACGACGATGCCAGTCGCGCCCAGGCCGGATTCGGTCAGGTTCAGCACGAGCAGCGGCCGGAGCGTCTCCATTCCGTCATGGATGCAGCGACATATGCGGGGACTGGTTGAGGTTGGAGTTTCACCGGCGGCCATTGGCGCCCGTTCCGAACGTAGAACGGCCGGCAGGCCGCCCTTAGCCGCCGGGGTATTGACCTCTGCCTCGGCCGGTAACAGAGTGGTAACTGCGGCGATGGCCTGTGCCAGACCGCCTTGCATCCCTTCCCCAAAGAGGTAAGACCATGACAGATGCAGCCAATCAGCCACCAGCAGAAGACGATGACCGGTCCATCCTGACCAACCGGCAGGGACATCAGGTTTACGACAATCAGAACCAGCGGACGGTGGGGCCACGCGGTCCGGCCACCCTGGAGAACTACCAGTTCCTGGAGAAGATCAGCCACTTCGACCGGGAGCGCATCCCCGAGCGGGTGGTCCACGCCCGCGGGTTCGTGTCCTACGGGACGTTCGAAGCCACCGGAAAGTGGGGTGACGAACCGATCTCCAAGCACACACGGGCCAAGTTGTTCCAGGAAGCCGGCAAGAAGACGGATGTGGCAGTACGTTTCTCCACCGTAATCGGCGGCCACGACTCCTCCGAGGCCGCCCGGGATCCGCGAGGCTTCGCAGTGAAGTTCTACTCGGAGGACGGCAACTGGGACCTGGTGGGCAACGACCTGGCGGTGTTCTTCATCCGGGATGCCCTCAAGTTCCCTGACGTGATCCACGCGCTCAAGCCCGATCCCGTCACCTTCCGGCAGGAACCGGCCCGCATTTTCGACTTCATGTCTCAGGCACCAGAGTGTATGCACATGCTGGTCAACCTGTTCAGCCCCCGCGGCATCCCGGCCGACTACCGCCACATGCAGGGCTTCGGCGTCAATACCTACAAGTGGTGCAATCAAGCCGGCGAAACCGTCCTGGTCAAGTACAGCTGGCAGCCGCACCAGGGCGTGAAGAGCCTGACGGAGGAAGATGCGGCGAACATCCAGGCGAATGACACCGGGCATGCCTCCAAGGACCTATTTGAAGCGATCGAACGCGGCGACTTCCCCAAGTGGGATCTCTACGTGCAGATGATGAGCGACGACGAGCACCCCGAACTGGACTGGGACCCCTTGGATGACACCAAGACCTGGCCCGAACAGGACTTCGAGCCCAAACTCGTCGGCACCATGACGTTGAACAGGAACGTCTCCGACCACCACAACGAGAACGAGCAGATCGCCTTCGGCACCGGTGTGCTGGTGGACGGGCTGGACTTCTCCGACGACAAGATGCTGGTCGGCCGCACCTTCAGCTACAGCGACACCCAGCGCTACCGGGTGGGGCCGAACTATCTGCAGTTGCCGGTGAACTCGCCGCGGCGCGTCCAGGTGGCCACGAACCAGACCGGCGGGCAGATGTCCTACGGGCGTGACCTCGGTGTGGGACAGAATCCGCATGTGAATTACGAACCCTCCATCACTGGTGGCCTGCGAGAGGGACAGTACCCGACGGAGGACGTTGAAGGCCCCGAACTCACCGGCCGCCTGACCAGGGCGCGAATCCCGCGCACCAACGACTACGAGCAGGCCGGCCAGCGCTACCAACTGCTGGAGGACTGGGAACAGGATGATCTGGTCATCAACTTCACCACGCTGATTGCGCTGGCTGACCGTAAGGTCCAGGAACGCATGCTCTGGCACTTCTACATGGTCGACGACGAGCTCGGCTCCCGCGTGGGCGAGGGCCTGGGCATCGGCCTGGAGGAGGTGAAGGACCTCGGCCCCCTGCAGACGCAGACGCTCACCGAAGCGGAGGTCTCGCGGTTGAAGAATTTGGGCAAGAACGGCCCGCGCAATGTCGAAGGAATCACCATGACCCACTGCGTCCCGAACGAGCATGTCATAGTCGCGCCCTGACTAGGCACTTCCACTCATGGCGGCGGCGTCCCACTTTTGAGGTGTGGCGCTCCGTCCGTCTCTGGGCCCGCTGCTGGATGAGGATCAGACGTGGCTGCAGTTGGGCGCGCGTTGATCTTGCTGCTGACTAGATGCCTGCGGTGCGCCAGGCCGCGACCGCGATCTCCCGGAGCATGTAGGTGGTCAATGGAAGTCCGGCTGCCGTGCCAATCCGGTCTGCCAGATGGACATCGTCCCTGATGCTGTCACCTACATGCGTGCCCCGAACGTCGGGAGTGGGATGACATAGCTCTGGGCGGTCCTGGAAATCAGTTCTCCGCCGCGCGCTCCCGATACCAGGAGGCCTGTTATCGGCGTTTTGGGAACGAGACCGCGGCTGGCGCACGGAGACCTAAATCGGACCTATCGCGTTCTGGGAAGGCGGGACGAGCCCAAGCAGGTCGTCATGAACGACCGTTGTCGGTTCCCGGTTGGCGCCCGGCGGCAAGAGCGTCTGCAAACCTACGACGTTTCCTTGGGTTCCGGCTGAGGTGGTGAGGTTCGGTCAGGCTCTTCAGTGCGTCGCTGTTCGTCTTGGTGGGTCGTTGCCGCCCAGCTGGCCAGCAGTTTGAGGGCGTCTGCGGAGGGCGTGTTCGGTTCGGCGCTGTATGTCGTGATGGAGAGTCCGGGGTCACCGGGCAATTCCAGGACGTCGTACGCGATCTCGATGACACCCACAATCGGATGGTTGAGTCGTTTGATGCCGTTGAGATGCATGCGCACATCGTGTCCAGCCCATCGGGTGCGGAACTCGTCGCTGCGTGTGGCCAGTTCGCCCACGAGGTCGGATAGGTCGCGGTCATAGGGGTTTCGACCTGCTTCTTTGCGAAGTAACGCGACCATGCCGTCGGCGGCTTCGTCCCAGTCGGGGTAGAAGTCATGCGTCCGTGGGTCGAGGAAAGTGAATCGGACAATGTTCGGTGGTTGGACCGGGTCGTCGAAGACGGGGGCGTACAGGGCTCGGAAGAGCGGGTTGCAGGCGAGCACGTCATTGCGGGCGTTTCGGACGAACGCCGGGGTGCTGGCCATCGATTCCAGAAGACGCTCGATGCTGGGGCGTACGGGGGGCCGGGAAGAGCGCCGCTGAGGAGTCTTGGGCCTGGCGGCGCGGGCAAGGTTGAAGAGATGGGCCCGCTCGGCCTCGTCGAGCCGCAATGCCCGAGCGACCGCGTCGAGGACGTCGTCGGAGACGCCGTTGATGTGCCCCTTTTCCAGACGCACATACCACTCGGTACTCACCCCGGCGAGCACCGCGACTTCTTCGCGGCGCAGGCCTGGCACCCGTCGACGGCCCCCGCCCGGCGGCAGGCCGACCTGCTGAGGATTCAGCTTGGCGCGGCGCGTAGCAAGGAATTCACGGATCGCGGCTCGGTTGTCGGACGGTTGCATGGCTTCAACGCTACCGCGACATCTGCCGCTTATGGGGGTTGCGTTGATCCCCCCTATAAACGCGCTCTCCCACGCGCACGTGAATGCTGTTTGCATTGAATCTGTCGGCGAGCACCACCCACAACGTTGGGTCTCGTAGGAGGGGCTGCGACCCTTCTTGGATCGGCTCCAGGCGTCACTGATTTCCAATCGAAGGACCTTTGCTGTGTCTGCCACTTTGTCTTCTTCAAATAAGCTGCCGCCTGTCGTGCTGCTGCTGACTCTCGGGACGTTCCTGATGAGCACAACCGAGTTCATGATCGCTGGCCTGCTGCCCGAGATGGCTGCAGACTTCCATGTCAGTCTCTCCACGACCGCGCTGCTCATCACCGCCTTCGCGGTCGGCATGATCGTCGGTGCCCCGGTGATGGCGGCGGCCACGCTGCGCCTGCCTCGCCGCGCCGCCCTCGTCATCGCGCTGGCCGTCTTCGCAGCCGGCCATGTCATCGCCGCGCTCAGCTCCACGTTCGAGGTGGTGCTTATTGCGCGTGTGCTGACCGCCCTGGTGACCGGGATGTTCTGGTCAGTCGCCGCCGTCGTCGCCACGACCGCGACAGGTCCGGCCGCGGCCTCGAAAGCCCTGGGTCTGCTCATGAGCGGTACCGGACTCGCCACTGTCGTCGGTGTCCCGCTCGGTTCGTTGGCCGGACAAGTCGTCGGGTGGCGAGGCTCGTTCTGGGGCCTGGCAGTTCTCTCGGCTCTATCGGCCGGCGTGACTGCCCGGTTCGTTTCCAAGGACCACCGCGCGCAGGCTCCCAGCATCCGCTCCGAAGTCGCGGCGCTGCGCAACGGCCGGCTCTGGCTGGCCCTTGCTGCCGCCGTGTTGGTCACCGGAGGGTGGATTGCGGTATTCAGCTTTATCGCACCGTTGCTCACTGACCACGCCGGCATTTCGGCGGCGTTCGTTCCGCTCGTCCTCGTAGGATTCGGTATCGGAGCCTTGGTGGGAACCAACGTCGGCGGTCACTTCGCCGACCGCATCCCGGTCCGCACGTTCCTTACCTCGGCCATCCTGTGCACCGTGGTCCTGGTGCTCCTGGTTGCCCTGTCTGGCAACCCCGTGGCCGCCGTCGTCCTGATTGTGCTGCTGGGCGTCGTGGGCATGTCTGTGCCGCCGGTCGCCACCGGCCTTGCCGTGCGATATGCCAGCAAGGCACCCACGCTCGCTGCGGCGCTGTCTGTATCCGCGTTCAACCTCGGCATCGCCCTCGGATCCTGGGCCGGGGGCACGGCACTGGATTCCTCCCTCGGAGCCGTCGGCCCAGCCGTCATTGGGGCAGGCGGCGCCGCGCTCGGGATCGTGCCTCTCGTGGTGCTGGCCCTCGTCACCAGACGGGCACTCCGTAATGGGGCCACGCCCATACCGACCCGCGAGGGCGGGCAAAAAGACGCAGACCACGCCGCGGTGCCCGCAGCGCGCTGACCCAGCGAAACAACTAGCCCTTCCACATCCCTCCGCTATTCATCACATCGAAACCCTTCAAGAAGGAGAAACAACTCATGCGTGCAACCCTCATGTACGGCGCCGGCGACGTCCGGGTCGAGAACGTCCCGGACTCCGTCATCAAGCAACCCACCGACGCGCTGGTGCGCGTGACATCGTCCTGCATCTGCGGCAGCGACCTGCACCCCTACCACTCCATGTCCCGCGACAGCGGTCCCGCACGCATGGGCCACGAGTTCATCGGCATCGTCGAAGGCACCGGCTCCGAAGTGTCGACGGTCAGAAAGGGTGATTTGGTCGTGGCCCCGTTCGCCATCTCCTGCGGCACCTGCGTGTTCTGCCGCGAAGGCCTGTACACCTCGTGCCTCCACGGCGGCTTCTGGGACAACGAGCCCCTGGAGGGCGGGCAGGCCGAAGCGGTCCGTGTTCCCTTCGCCGACGGCACCCTGGTCAAGCTCAACGTCGCTGAGGACTCCGCGCTCATGCCGTCCCTGCTGACCCTCTCCGACGTGTTCGGCACCGGCTACCACGCCGCGGTCCAAGGCGGCGTGAACGAGCGCACCAGCGTCTCCGTGATCGGCGACGGCGCGGTCGGCCTGCTCGCCGTGCTGTCGGCCAAGAGGCTGGGCGCCGAGCAGATCATCCTGATGGGCCGCCACCAGGCGCGGACCGACCTCGGCCGCGAGTTCGGCGCCACCGACGTCGTCGCCGAGCGCGGCGAGGAAGGCATCACGAAGGTGCGCGAACTTACCGGCGGCCACGGGACCCACGTGGTCCTCGAGGCCGTGGGCCACATGCCGGCGTACGAGCAGGCCTTCGGCATCGTGCGTCCCGGTGGCACGATCAGCCGCGTCGGCGTCCCACAGTACGAGGACGCCCCGATCGGCTTCGGCAGCCTCTTCGGCGGCAACATCACCCTGACCGGCGGCCCGGCCCCCGTGCGCGCGTACATCGAGGAGCTGATGCCCGACATCCTCAACGGCACCATCGAGCCAGGCAAGGTCTTCGACACCACGACCGACCTCGACGGCGTTCCGGAGGGATACCAGGCAATGGACGAGCGCAAGAGCCTCAAGGTCCTCATCCGGCCCTGAGCGCGCCACGCAGGGACATGACACGAATGCGGGCGGCCAGGGGCAACCCTGACCGCCAGCGGCCGTTCCGCGCCCACACTCCGCCTCCCCATTGTTGTTTCCGAGCTGACTGGAGTCATTCGACCTGATGGCCAGTACAAAGCAGTTCCATGACCTCCTCAACATGACCAGACGCCCGATTCTCGCGGCACTGGCATCGGCACTACTTCTCCTGGCCGCATGCTCCGGGCAACCCGGGCAACCGTCGTCGATCATGCCCGCGCCGTCTGAATCGTCGGGCGTCAACGCACCCACAAGTACTGTGACGTTAACGCCCCGGCCAGACATGACTGAAGGAACGCCCGACATGCAGATTCAACTCACCGCTGGGGAGACCATCCTGCGGGCCACGCTGTTCGATAACGAAACGAGCCGAGACTTCGTCTCCCGCCTGCCGCTCACGCTGCCCCTCACCGACTACGCGGGAACCGAGAAAATCAGCGACCTGCCGGTTCAGCTATCAACTTCAGGTGCTCCAGCAGGGGCAGATCCAGAGATCGGCGACATCACTTATTACGCCCCGTGGGGCAACCTCGCGATCTTCTACAAAGACTTCGGACACTCACAGGGACTAATCAAGCTCGGCCATATCGATTCAGGCATCGATGAGCTCGCCGGGATAAGTGACGGTCGCGAGGTAACGATCGAAGTCGTCGACGAGTAATTCCCGGGTCAAGGCCGAGCCACTTCCGTGTGGTTTGTAGGTGCGTGGAGCCGGAAGCACACGGTGGGGGCCTGGTGACTCGGCTGTCTTCCGCGTCGGATCAGCTGGTCTGTTGTGGGGAGACAGCCCTCGCTAGACTTTAAATGCGCCTTGGTAGGCACAGCGATTCGTCAGCGAGAGGCAAGATCATGACGGACAGCAACGGATTTGAAGAGCCCACGGACGAGACGGCCGGCGGCGAAAAACCCGAGGCCCCCGAACTTCGTGGCCGGTATGTTGAAGGCGACTATGGTACCGCGGGCACGGAGAGTGGCCGCCACGCGGACGATGTGGAAGGCCAGTACGTCCAAGGCGACTACGGCATGGCCGGCAGCGAGGGAGGCCTACCGGAACCCCTCGGCGGCAAGGCCAAGGAATCGGGCCGCTTCGCGACGGGCGACTATGCCGATGCCGGGACGGCCGGCGGGCGGACCGCCGAGTCGGAAATCGGCCGGTACACAGAAGGCGACTACGGGACTGAAGGAATTATTGACCCCACGCGCAAGGCCGCGACCGGCGAGGAAAAAACCGACCAGCCTGACGGGTAGTCCACCGCTCCGCGTGGGCCGGGGAGCCGGGCAGCCGTGTCTGGCGTTCTGCAGCCTGATCCGCAGGACGGCAGATGCGTCCGACTAATGCCCGCGGGGGAATCCCGGGGGCCGCCTCCGGAACCGATCGCAGCTTTATTGCCAGGCTCCCGTTGGTCTCAGGCCCTGAACTGGTTGGCTAAGTCAAGTTTCACATCGTGAATGCAGCGGCCGAAGGAGGCCCTTTCGATGAGTGAGATCAGCCCGCTACGAAATACGGTCCGCAACGGCAGCGGCCTCAAACAACTCGGCGGTACGCCGGGTGAACTGCTCGCGGAATTTCTCGGCACGTTCGTGCTGATCTCCTTCGGCGACGGCGTGGTGGCCATGGCCGTCGCGGCCCTGCCGGGATCCGGCCGGGCGGCCTCACCAACGACGATTTTCCTCGCGGCCGGCGACTGGCTGCTGATCACATGGGGATGGGCTTTGGCAGTGACTCTTGCGATCTATGTGGCCGGCGGGGTCAGCGGGGCGCACATCAATCCGGCCGTGACACTGGCCTTTGCCCTCCGACGGAACTTCCCGTGGAACAAAGTAGGTCCGTACATCGTGGCCCAGGTTGTCGGTGCGTTCGCCGGGGCGGCGCTGGTGTACCTCGTTTACCACGATGCCATCGATGCCTTCAACAAGGCGGCGGGCACCGGCAGGGCGGATCCCAAGGGGTTGGCTACGTATTCCATTTTTGCCACCTTCCCGGCGCCGTATTTCAACGGAAACCCGACGGGCCCGCTGATCGACCAGATCGTCGGTACGGCTTTTCTGGTGATGTTCGTGGTGGCCATCATCGATCTGCGGAACACCGCCGTGAAGGCCAACCTAGGCCCGTTCATCATCGGGCTGGCAGTGGCGGCCATCGGCATGTCCTTCGGCGCGAACGCCGGATACGCCATCAACCCCGCCCGCGACTTCGGGCCGAGGCTTTTCGCCTGGCTCGCCGGCTGGGGCCAGACGGCGCTGCCCGGCACTGTTGACGGGGCATTCAGCTGGTACTTCTGGGTGCCGATTGTGGGTCCGCTGGTCGGCGGCGTGATCGGTGTGCTGATTTACGACTGGTTCATCGGCGATGTCCTCCACGTCAGGGCGCGGCTGCAGGAGCCCACGCCTCCGGGGCGGGCCGGCGGCGAGACGCCTCCGGCGGCCGGCCAGGGAACCGCGGCCGAAGCCTGAGTCCACAGCCTCCGCCGGCAGTCAGAGGATGACGCGGTCGCTGATAACGGTGCGGCATGCGCCGCGGACCAGAGGGCTGATCGAGGCTGACATTCAATCCTGGTCGTCGGCGTCAGCCGGAACAACCAGTTCGAGCTGCGCTGAATTGCCATTCGTCGTTAACTCGTTCGCTTCGGGGCGGGAATTGAATCGGCATCCAACGGGAGGAAGTGTCATGGGGGTGGAGGCCACTCGCGGTGGCGCGCCGGATAGGGTAGGGAAATCCGCCCCTTATCCGGGGACGTCACAGCACTCTGGCGCTCGAATATCCTGCCTCGGGGAACGCCCCATGGGGGCCTGCGCGACGTAGCATCAAAGTAGGCGGCAGCCAGGAGTGTGGCGAAATGTTTGAGCGATTTACGGACCGTGCCCGTCGCGTAGTTGTGCTTGCCCAAGAAGAGGCACGCATGCTGTACCACAATTACATCGGTACCGAACACATCCTCTTGGGTCTGCTCCATGAGGAAGAGGGCGTTGCCGGCAAGGCCCTTGAGTCGTTGGGCATTACGCTTGACGGCGTCCGCGAGCAGGTGCAGGAGATTATCGGCCAGGGCCAGCAGGCCCCGTCCGGCCACATCCCCTTCACGCCGCGCGCCAAGAAGGTGCTCGAGCTCTCGCTGCGCGAGGCCCTGCAGCTGGGACACAACTACGTCGGCACCGAGCACATCCTGCTCGGCCTCATCCGTGAGGGTGAAGGCGTTGCCGCCCAGGTGCTGGTCAAGCTCGGCGCGGACCATACCCGGGTCCGCCAGGAGGTCATCCGGCTGCTGTCCGGCTACCAGGGTAAGGAAATTGCCGGGCCAGGCGTTGGCCCGGGCCAGGCCGAGGGCACCCCTGCCGGTTCCGTGGTCCTGGACCAGTTCGGACGCAACCTGACGCAGGCTGCGCGCGAGAACAAGCTGGACCCCGTCATCGGGCGCGAACAGGAAATGGAAC
>JAODMV010000344.1 GCA_025464875.1 Arthrobacter sp.
GCGGCCGCACGGCACTGCGCCGGGGGCCCCGGCGTCCTCCATGGCGGCGGCCCGGTCCGCCGCGGTCCGGCCGGCCGTGGGGGTTTCCGGGCTGCGGCCGGGGCTTTCGCGCTATGTGCTGCCGCGGCCGTGGTCCTTGCCGGCGCCTGGCTTCTCGTCGGTGAACGCCTGACGTCGAGCCATCCGGGCGCCGGCCCGTCCGGCTCGGCGGCGGACGCAGCCGAGGCCGCCGCGCCGGACCCGCCGGGCGCCTCCGTGCCCCTGGAGCTGCGTGCCCTGCTGGAGTCGCCGGACCCCCAGGACGCGGTCCGTGGACTGGCCGGAGTCCGCTCCCTGGCGTTTCGTTCCGGGGATTTCGGGCTGCTGGAGGAGGTCAACGTCCCCGGCTCGCCCGCTGCTGCGGCGGACGGGGCGATCAGCTCCCGGCTCACCGAGTCCGGCGTCGTCTTGGCCGGCTTTTCGACCACCCTGACGCGGGTGGAGGGCTCGCCGGACAGCAGCCCGACGCGCGCCGTCGTGGCAGTCAGCGCAGCCTCGTCGCCGTATCAAGAACGGGATGCCGCCGGCGCGGTGGTGGCTGAGGCTGCTGCCGGCGGCGAACAGCGGATCCGGCTGGTCCTGGTGCCCGTGGGCGGCCGGTGGCGGATCCAGGAAATACTGCCCGAGGGCTCCCCGTCCGGCTAGTTCCCTGTTAGTTCCCCCGGCGTTTGCTTAGGAGTCCGGGCCGCGCCCCGCCACCCACGCCGCAGCCTGCGCGAGGGACGGGTGCTGCCACTGAAAACCCGCATCGCGCAACGCCGCCGGCTCCATCCGCTGGCTCGCGAGCAGCAGTTCATCGGCGAGCTTCCCCATCACCAGCCGGAGCACCGGAGCGGGGACGCGCAGCAGCGCTGGCCGGTGGACGGCCGCGGCCAGCTGGGCGATCAGGGCGTTGACGTCGGCGCTTTCGGGGGCGCACACGTTCACGGGCCCGGAGAGCGGGGCCGCGAGCAGGAAAGAGAAGGCGCCGGCGACGTCCGGCAGGGTGATCCAGGGCCAGTACTGCCGGCCGTTGCCGAACGGTCCGCCGACGCCCAGCCTCAGCAGCGGCATGAGCCGGCCCAGGGCGCCGCCGGACCGGCTGAGGACCACGCCGGTGCGGGGGGTGACCACGCGGACACCGGCAGGCGCCTCATGCGCCGCGGCTTCCCAGTCGACGCAGATCCGGGCCAGGGTGCCGGAGCCGGCGGGGGCGTTCTCGGGCAGCGCCACGGACCCGGCGTTGCCGTAGTAGCCGGAGGCCGACTGGCTGAGGAACACGGCCGGGGGAGCGTCCATGCGGCGCATTGCCGCGGTCAGTGTCTGCGTCGGTCCCAGCCGTGAGGCGAGGAGTTCGTTGATCCGGGCGCGGGTCCAGCGCCGGTCGCCGATCCCGGCGCCGGACAGGTTGATGACCGCGTCCGCGCCGTCGAGGGCGGTGTCATCGATGCGGCCTGCCGCCGGGTCCCACTGGAACTCGGAGGGTGATGCGGGGGGACGCCGAACCAGGGTGGCGACGTCGTGGCCGGAGCCGCGCAGGGTGCTGGACAGGGCGGTGCCGATCAGCCCTGAGGCCCCGGCAACAATGATTCGCATGATCCATCTCACCATGCCCGGCACGGCCGGGACACCTCCCCGGAGGCCGGAGCGGTTTGACTATGATCGAACGATGACCTCTTCGAGCTACTTCCGTTTCCCGCATCTGCACGGCGATCTGGTCACCTTCGTGGCCGAGGACGACGTCTGGATCGCGCCCCTGGACGGCGGCCGCGCCTGGCGCGTCTCCTCGCTGCAGCTGCCCGCCCGCAACCCCCGTTTCACTCCGGACGGGCAACGTCTCGTCTGGACAGTCATCCAGGGAACGACGCCGGAAGTCGTCACCGCGGAGGTCGGCGGCGGCGGCTACCGCCAGCTGAGCTACTTCGGCCACGGCTCCACCCGGGTCAAGGGCTTCACTCCCGACGGCGACGTCGTGGTGACCAGCGCGTTCCGCCAGGCGGACAGCCGCCACACCCACGCCTACCGCCTGCCGGTCACCGGCGGCTGGGCGGAGGAACTTCCCTTCGGCCCGGTCGAGTCCGTGGCGTTCGGCCCGGTCGTGGGAGACGAACGCCCTGTTGTCCTGGCCAGCGTGTTGTCGCGGGAGCCGGCCTGGTGGAAGCGGTACCGCGGCGGCGCGGCCGGCAAGCTGTGGATCGACAGCGACGGAAACGGGGAATTCGAGCGCCTGGCCCCCGAGCTGGACGGCAACCTCACGGACCCCATGTGGGTCGGTGGCCGGATAGCTTTCCTTTCCGACCATGAGGGCTACGGCAACCTGTATTCGGTGCTGCCCAACGGGACCGAACTCCGACGCCACACCGACCATGAGGACTTCTACGTCCGGCATGCCGCCACCGACGGAAAGCGCGTGGTCTTCGAATCGGCCGGCGAACTCTGGCTCCTGCCGGATCTCGGCTCGGACGCCATCAAGCTGGAGATTTCGCTGGGCTCCGCCTCCCAATCCCGCCGGCCCGCTCCGCTGAAGACCTCCCGGCATCTCGGAGACGTCATTCCGGACCGCACCGGCGGGTCCAGCGCCGTGGAGGCGCACGGCACCCTGCACTGGCTGCGGCACAAGGACGGCCCGTCCCGCGTCCTCGAGGCCACGCCCGGCGTCCGGGCCCGCCTGCCGCGGCCCTTCGGGAACGGCCGGATCGCCTATGTTGCCGACCACGGCGGCGTCGAAGCCCTCTACTTGAAGGCGATCGCGGCTCCGGCGGCAGGCGGGCACCAGCCCGGCGGGATCCTGGCGGCGAAAGCGGCGCAGCCGGCCAAGCCGCCGGAGGATGCCGAGACCGGAACGCCCCTGCCCAGGCCCGTGTCCGCCGCGGCCCTGACCGGTGCCGACGCCGCGGTGACGGCCGCGGCGGTTGTCGGGGCCCAGCCAGACGAGCAGATTTCCGCGAGCCCCGAAGCCGCCCGCGCGGCCGCACCTGCCGCGGCGCAAGAGAGCCCGGCAACGCCGGAGCCGACCAGGGTCGAGTTCCCGAAGCCGAGCCGCGCCAGCGCCATCGAAGCCAGCCCGGACGGCCGCTGGCTCGCCGTCGGAACCTCCTTCGGCGACGTCTTCCTGGCCGACACGCGTGCCGGGACCATGTCGCTGCTGAGCAGTATCGGCGACGGCAGCATCGACGGCTTCAGCTGGTCCCCGGATTCGGCCTGGCTGGGCTGGTCCGAGCCCGTCACCTCCTTCGGTTCCCGCAGCCGGCTGCGCATCGCGAGGATCGACGGCGACGAGGCACACCGTGCCACGTCCAGCGCCGCCTCCGGGGACCCGGAACGCACGATCATCGATGTCACCGACGGCCGCTTCCGGGACGAATCGCCGTCGTTCACCCCGGACGGCAAATACCTCGCCTTCCTGTCCAACCGCAGTTTCGATCCGGTCTATGACGGCCACTCCTTCGACCTGTCCTTCCCCAGCCCCATCAAGCCCTACCTCGTGGCCCTTGCCGCCGACACCCCGTCGCCCTTCGGCCCCACGGTCGCCCTGTCCGAGGACGCCGAGGACGCCGAGGGCCCGGAGCAGACCGGCGCAGCCGCTTCAGGGGATGCCGCGTCCGGTTCGGCCAAAGCTGCGGTGCCCGCGGTCCGGGTCGACGCCGAAGGCCTGGCCCACCGCGTCATCAGCGTTCCCGTGCCGCAGGGCAATTACTCCTCGCTCACCGCCACGGCCGGAGCGCTGCTCTGGCTGGACAGCGAACTGTCCGGCGTCACGGGGGAAGGCCGCGCCAGCCTGGAGGACAAGAACGCCTCGCCGAGCCTGGTCCGCTTCGACCTCGCCAAGCGCCGCACCGCCACGATCGTCGAGGCGCTGGACGGCTACCGGCTCTCCGGCGACGGCGCGAAAGTAGTGTTCAGCCAGGACAAACAGATCCGCGTCTCGCCCGCCGACGCGAAGGCCGATGAGGAATCGGGCCAGCTGGTCCGGGTGGACCTCAACCGCATCCGCGTGCAACTGGATCCCGTGAGCGTCTGGGGCCAGGCCTTCGACGAGGCCTGGCGGCTGCAGCGCGATTTCTTCTGGACCGCGGACATGGCCGGCCAGGATTGGGACTCGGTCCACGCCCGCTACCGGCCGATCGTGGACCGGCTCGGTTCGCACGATGACCTGGTGGACCTGCTGTGGGAACTGCACGGCGAACTGGGCACGTCCCACGCCTACGTCCGGCCGGCGCCCGTCAGCGAGAACGGCAGCAACGGCCAGGGACGGCTGGGCGCGGACCTGGCCTTCGCCGGTGAGGGCTGGGAAATCCTCCGGATCCTGGCAGGGGAGTCCTCCGATCCGCTGGCCACGTCTCCGTTGACCCGGCCGGGCGCGGACGCCAAGCCCGGCGACGTGCTGCTGGCGATCGACGGCGTGGAGCTCACGGAGTCGCTCACGCCGGCGATGCAGCTGGTCGGCGCGGCCGGCCGCGCCGTCGAGCTCACCCTGCGCAACGGGCCCGGCCACGGCGAACTGGCCGGCAGGCAGCGCCGCGTGGCCGTGGTCCCGGTCCGGGACGAGGAGCGCCTACGCTACCAGGAATGGGTTGCCGCCAACCGCCGCACGGTCCGGGAAGCCTCGCAGGGCGCCTTCGGTTACCTTCACATCCCGGACATGATGGCCAACGGCTGGGCCCAGCTCCACCGTGACCTGGACACCGAAACAGCCCTCGACGGACTGATCGTCGACGTCCGCCGCAACCGTGGAGGCCACACCTCCCAGCTCGTCGCCGAACTCATCGGACGCAAGGTTACCGGCTGGAGCATGCCGCGCGGGGAGAGGCCGCGCACCTACCCGCACCACGCTCCCCGCGGTCCGGTCATCATCCTCACCGACGAGTTCGCCGGCTCCGACGGCGACATCATCACCCAGGTCTCCAAACTGCGGGGGATCGGGCCGGTCATCGGCACCCGGACCTGGGGCGGCGTCGTCGGGATCGACAACCGCTTCGCCCTCGCGGACGGCACCGGCGTCACGCAGCCGCGCTACGCGACTTGGTTCGCGGGCGGCGTGGGCTGGGGCGTCGAGAACTTCGGCGTCACCCCGGACATCGAAGTGACGTTCCCGCCGCACGCCTACGCCGCGGGCACCGACCCGCAGCTCGAATACGGGATCGGGGCGCTGAAGGAAATGATCCAGGAGCTGCCGACCGACCGGCCGCCGCTGCGTGAGGGCTACCGCCGGCTGCGCCCGGCCCCGCTGCCGGCACGCCGCAAGGGCAACTAGGCCGCCCGGCCACCCGCCCGGCCGCCCGCCGGCCGCAACGCTGAATGCCCCCGTTCCCCTGTCAGACAGGGCAACGGGGGCCTTCGGCGTGCGGCGCCCGGACACCGAGGATCCGGCGGACCAGGCGGCGGCAGGTGCTAGGCGGCCAGCGTGGCGTCCAGGGTGATCTTGATCCCGGTCAGGGCGGCGGAGACGGGGCAGCCGGTCTTGGCTTCCTCGGCGAGGCGCTGGAAGTCCTCCTCCGAGATGCCGGGGACCTGCGCGCGCACGGTCAGGTGGCTGCCGGTGATGCCGGTGCCGGGCTGGAAGGTGACGTCGGCCTTGGTGTTGACCTCTTCGGGGGCGTGCCCGGCCTGGGCGAGGGCGTGGCTGAAGGCCATCGAGAAGCAGGCCGAATGTGCAGCCGCGATGAGCTCCTCGGGGCTTGTCTTGCCCTCGGCGGCCTCGGCGCGCGCCTTCCAGGTGACATCGAAGTTGGCCAGCCCGGAACTGTCCAGCGTCGTGTTGCCGGAGCCCTCCATCAGGTCGCCCGCCCATACCGTGTGTGCCGTGCGTGTTGTTGCCATGTCCACTCCTCAATGTCGTTGTGAATCAGCGATCCGGCGATGTGCCCGATCCTGCCGTGTCCAATCCTAGGGATTCAGGGCCGCCGTCGCACGGGCTGTCCGCTCTTAGAGGATTGCGGCGACATCTGGGGGGCTGGCGCCGCCCCCACGGCGGAACAAAACGACGGCGGCGGCGCACCCCGCGATGGGTGCGCCGCCGCCGTCGTAGGCTCGGGGAAGGCTACTGCCAGAGCGTGGCGATGGCCACGTTGAGCAGCGCCAGGCCGCCGACGCCGTGGGCGATGCCCTTGCTGACGTCCTCGCCCTTCTTGTACTGGCGGCGGCCGATAAAGGCCAGGACCCCGACCGCCAGCCCGACGGCGAACTTGATGCCGAGCTTGAAGTAGTCCGCGTCCATGTTCAGGGCGGGGATAAGTCCCATCATGGCGATGCCGGTGAGGAGCTGGAGCATGGCTCCGTCGAACTGGCGAGGATGGACGGTCGGCTTCTTCATCTGGCCGATCCAGAGGCCGACGATCATGGCGGCGCCGACGATGTGCAGGAAGACCAGGATTTGATAGACGATGTTCATGGCTTCAGTCTAGCCAGAGGTTTCTACGCTCCGTAGTAAGACCCGCCCGGCGCGGCGCCTCGGCACGGCGCCTCGTCACGGGGACGAAAACGGCGACGACGGCGCGGGCGTTCCGGTGGATGCCCACCGGTGCCCGCACCGCCGTCGCCGTCGGTGTCCCGAGACCCTAGAGTCCGAGGTCCGCCTCGAACGCGCCCTCTTCGAGGCGCGCCTTCAGCGTCTGCAGGAAGCGTCCTGCGTCGGCGCCGTCCACCAGGCGGTGGTCGTACGTCAGGGAGAGGTACATCATGGAGCGGATGGCGATCGAGTCGTCCCCGTTTTCGTCGGCAACCACTACCGGGCGCTTGACGATCGCTCCGGTGCCGAGGATGGCCACCTGCGGCTGGTTGATGATCGGGGTGTCGAACAGCGCACCGACGGAGCCGATGTTGGTGATGCTGAACGTTCCGCCCGAGAGCTCGTCCGGGCCGATCTTGCCGTTGCGGGTGCGGTCTGCGACGTCGGCGATCTTCGCCGCCAGGCCGGCCAGGTTCAGGTTGCCGGCATCGGAGATAACGGGAACCAGGAGGCCCTTGTCCGTGTCGACCGCAATCGCCAGGTGCTCGGCGTTGTGGTAGCTGATCTCCTGCTTGTCCTCGTCGTAGGACGCGTTGAGCTTCGGGTGCTGCTTCAGGGCCTCGGCGACGGCCTTGGCGATGAAGGGCAGGAAGGTCAGCTTGACGCCGTTCTGGGCCTGGAACGAGTTCTTGGCCTTCAGGCGGAGCTTGGCGATCTTGGTCATGTCGACCTCGTGCACCTGCGTCAGCTGGGTGGAGACATCCAGGGATTCGCGCATGCGGCGGGCGATGACCTGGCGGATGCGCGGGGCCTTCTGGACGGTGCCGCGCAGCGAGGACGCCGGCGCAGCGGAGGCACCCGACGGTGCCGCTGCTGCGGACGGTGCGGCTGCTGCGGGGGCCGGTGCCGACTTGGCCTCGACGGCTGCCAGCACGTCCTGCTTGCGGATGCGGCCGCCGACGCCGGTGCCGGTCAGCGAGGAGATGTCCACGCCCTGCTGGTTGGCCAGCTTGCGGACCAGGGGAGTGACGTAGCCGGATTCCGCCGGAGCGGCGGCAGCCGGCGGCGCTGCGGGAGCGGCAGCCGGAGCCGCCTCCTTTGCCGGGGCGGCGGGTGCTTCCGGCTTCGGTGCTTCCTGCTTCGGAGCCTCGGCGGGGGCTGCCGCGGGGGCCGGCTCGGCTGCCGGTGCCGCGGCGGCGGGGGCTGCTGCGGGAGCCGCCGCGCCGGAGCCGATGACGGCAAGGACGGAACCGACCTCGGCCGTTTCGTCTTCGTTGACGCGGATCTCCTGCAGGGTACCGGCGACGGGGGACGGGATCTCGGTGTCAACCTTGTCGGTGGATACCTCGAGCAGCGGCTCGTCGACCTCGACGGTGTCGCCGACGCTCTTCAGCCAGCGGGTGACGGTGCCTTCGGTGACACTCTCGCCCAGGGCGGGGAGCGTGACCTCATGGCCTTCGCCGGCCGGTGCGGCAGCGGGAGCTTCGGGTGCCTCAGCGGGCGCGGCTGCCGGTGCCTCGGCGGCCGGTACGGCTGCGGGAGCTTCGGCGGCCGGTGCGGCAGCTTCTGCGGAGCCGGAGCCGTCACCGATGCGGACCAGCGGTGCTCCGACTTCAGCGGTCTCGTCTTCGGCGACGAGGATTTCCTCGATCACGCCGGCGATCGGAGAGGGGATCTCGGTGTCTACTTTGTCGGTGGAAACTTCGAGCAGCGGCTCGTCCACCTCTACCCGGTCACCTACCTGCTTGAGCCAGCGGGTGACGGTTCCTTCGGTGACGCTCTCACCGAGGGCGGGCAAGTTAACGGATTCAGACATATCGTCCCCGTTCTCCTTATTGATCTGTAGTGCGGATGATTGCTGCCGGGTTCGAGCTTAGTGCACCCGGCAGTTGCTGCCGGGTGCACTAAGCCCTGTTGTCTTGCGGAATTGCCTAGCCGTGGAGGGGCTTGCCCGCCAGCGCCAGATGCGCCTCGCCCATCGCCTCGTTCTGGGTCGGGTGGGCGTGCACCAGCTGGGCCACGTCCTCCGGGTAGGCTTCCCAGTTCACGATGAGCTGTGCTTCGCCGATCTGCTCGCCCATGCGGGCGCCGATCATGTGGACGCCGACGACGGGGCCGTCCTTCTGGCGGACCAGCTTGACGAGGCCGCTGGTGCCCAGGATGGAGCTCTTGCCGTTGCCGGCCAGGTTGTATTCCTGGGTTTCGACCTGGTCGTCACCGAACTTGGCCTTGGCGGCCTTCTCGGTGTAGCCGACCGTGGCGATTTCAGGCTCAGAGTAGGTCACCTTAGGGATGTTGACGTCTTCGACGATGACGGGCTTGAGGCCGGCAATCTCTTCGGCGACGAAGATGCCCTGCTGGTAGCCGCGGTGCGCCAACTGGACGCCGGGGACGATGTCACCGATGGCGTAGACGTTGCCGACGCCGGTGTGCAGGCGCTCGTTGGTGATGACGAAGCCGCGGTCGATGGTGACCCCGGCGTCTTCGTAGCCGAGGTTGGCCGTGACGGGGCCGCGGCCGACCGCCACGAGCAGAAGGTCTGCTTCGAAGGTCTTGCCGTCGACAAGGGTGACCTTGACGCCGTCGGCGTTCTGCTCCACGCCCTGGAAGAAGACGCCGGTGGAGAACTTGATGCCGCGCTTCTTGAACGCGCGCTCAAAGTTCTTGACGATCGTCGCGTCCTCGTTGGGGACCAGCGAGGGCAGGCCCTCGACGATGGTGACGTCGACGCCGAACGACTTCCAGACGGAAGCGAACTCCACGCCGATGACGCCGCCGCCCAGGATGATCGCGCTCTTGGGGATGTAGTCCATGGTGAGGGCTTCATCGGAGGTGATGACCTTGCCGCCGATTTCCAGCCCTGGCAGCGTGCGGGAGTAGGAGCCGGTCGCGAGGACGATGTTCTTGCCCTTGTACGCGGTGCCGTTCACGACGATGGTGTCGGTGCCCTGGAGCTTGCCCTCACCCTCGATGACGGTGATGCCCTTGCTCTTGATGAGGCCCTGCAGGCCCTTGAACTTGCCGGCAATGATGCCGTCCTTGTACGCGTTGACAGCGCTGATGTCGATGCTGTCGAGGGTCACGTTGACGCCGTACTTGGCCGAGTCGCGGGCGTGGTCCGCCAGCTCCGCTGAGTGCAGCAGGGCCTTGGTGGGGATACAGCCGTTGTGGAGGCAGGTGCCGCCGAGCTTGCCCTTTTCGATGAGGCCGACGGTGAAGCCAAGCTGGACAGCGCGCAGCGCTGTTGCGTAGCCGCCGCTGCCGCCGCCGAGTACCAGGATGTCGAATTCTTGCGCAGTTGCCTGATCGGCCACTTAAACGCTCCCTCGCGTGAACGATGACGCGAGATTACGCATCATCTGGTCTTGGAACCTAGCTGCCGGAACTATCGCAGCGGCCGGTTCCCTTTCATTTGTGTGACTGCCAGAGTTCACCTTAGCGAACCACTAATACATGCTCCACCTTGCCGTGGCGTTTGTGGAGCCCTTGTGTCCAGTGTCACGCGGCTTGGGCCAGGACGTCCTCAGCATAGGCAACCAGGGTGCGCACCGTGCAGCCCGTTCCCTGCTTGTGGTTGTAGCCGTAGGGGCTGCCGTTGTTGAACGACGGGCCGGCGATGTCGATGTGGGCCCAGGGGATCAACTCGCCGTCCTTGCCCTTGCCCACGAATTCACGCAGGAACACCGCGGCGGTCATCATCCCGCCGTGGCGTTCGCCGATGTTGGCGAGGTCCGCCACCTGGGAGTCGAGGCTGGGCCGCAGCTCCTCCGGCAGTGGCATCGGCCAGACCAGTTCGCCGGCGCGGTCCGCGGCGGCTTTGATCCGCCCCGTGACGGCGTCGGAGCCCATGACGCCGGCGGTGCGGGCGCCCAGGGCGATCAGCTGCGCGCCGGTGAGCGTGGCGACGTCGATGATGACGTCCGGGTATTCCTGGCTCGCGGCGACGAGGCCGTCCGCCATGACCAGCCGGCCCTCGGCGTCGGTGTTGAGGACCTCCACCGTCTTGCCGCCGAACATGGTCAGGACGTCGGCGGGGCGCTGCGCGGCGCCGGAGGGCATGTTCTCCGCAATGCACAGCCAGGCAGTCGCCTTGACCGGCAGGCCGAGGCCGGCGATGGCCAGCACGGTGTTCAGGACGACGGCGGCGCCCGCCATGTCGCTCTTCATGTCGCCCATTCCCTGGGCCGGCTTGATGGAGATGCCGCCGGTGTCAAAGGTGATGCCCTTGCCGACAAAGGCGATCTTGGCGGCCGCCTTGGCCGGGGCGTACTCGACCTTGACCAGCCGAGGCTGCCGGGTGGAGCCCTTGCCGACGCCGAGGATGCCGCCGAAGCCCTCCTTCTCCAGTCGCTTCTCGTCCCACACGGTCACCTTGACGGGCAGGCCCTTGGACAGCTCCCTGGCGGCTTCAGCGAAGGTTTCGGGGTAGAGGTGGCTCGGTGGCTGGTTCACCAGCGTGCGGGTCGCGTTCACGGCCTTGCCAATCAGGCTGGCGCGGTCCAGGACCGGCTGGAGGGCCTTGTCCGTGGCGAACTCGGTGCTGATGAGAACGTTCTGCACCGGGTCCTTCACTCCATCGTTGGAGGAGCGGTGCTCGGTGAAGGCGTAGGCCCCCATCGCGGCACCCTCGGCGACGGCCGCGACGTCGGCGTGCGACGTCGTCGGGAGCGCGAGGGTGACGGTGGCGACGCCGGCCAGCTGGCGGACGGCCGAACCGGCGGCCCGGCGCAGCGCCTCCTCGGCGATCGGCTGCTCGGCGGCCGTCTTGCCGACGCCGGCGAGCACCAGCACGCCGGCCCCGGTTTCCGGCAGGCCGGGCAGGCGGTGGACCTGGTCCGCTGCGCCCGTGATGCCAAGAACGGTCAAGGACTCGGCCAAAGTCTCGGCGGCCTTGGCCGTCAGCGGGTTATCCAGCAGCACGGGACCGTCCGGGCCCTGTCCCACACCGATGACGAGGGCATCGCTGGGCGACTTCAACAGGCCCCCGGCGATTGCACTAAGTTTGACTTCAGTATTCTTGACCACGAGGACAGTCCTCAATTCTCTGTGATTTTCGGCAGGAACTGCGTGTTCGGCGTCCTGCCTTGGGAGGCCTAAGCCACGCCACGGTCGGACGGAGACGTAACCCGGCGTCTTCAAATCCGTCAATAGGGCCAGTTCCGATCGTAGTCTCTCCGCAGTGCGGGACTTCAATCGACTGTGAGCTGGCGCACACCGCGGGCAGGAATTAGCCCGGCAGCCGGGGTGTTGTACCAGTTAAAGGTGCCGTCGCCGTGCCCGGCAGCATCTGCCTTGCAGGGTTCGCACCCTTCCCCGCACCGCCCGCTACCGCGAAAGGAACATGCCGTGATTGGACGGATTTCCGGCTCCTTGCTGGACCCCGCATCGCTTTACGCGCGTGATGACGCGCCGTTCCACAGCCCCGAGCTGCGCGGACTGAACCTCGTCATGGGTTTCACCGGTTTCGCTGACGCCGGCCACGTCGTCCAGCAGATCACCGCCGAACTGCTGGACACCCTGGATTCCGAAATGATCGCCGAATTCGACGCCGACCAGCTGATCGACTACCGGACCCGCCGCCCGCAAATCAGCTTCGTCGAGGACCACCTCCAGGACTACCAGGCCCCGAGCCTGGCGCTGTACCGTCTCGTCGACGGGCTCGGAAGCCCGTTCCTGCTGCTCGCCGGATTCGAGCCGGACCTGCAGTGGGAGCGGTTCGCCCGCGCCGTCGTCGGGATCGTGGAGGAGCTGGATGTCAACCTTGTCACCTGGATCCATTCAATCCCCATGCCGGTTCCCCACACCCGGCCCGTCGGCGTCACCGTCCACGGCAACCGTCCGGAGCTGATCGAGGGAATCTCGGTCTGGAAGCCGACCGTGGAGGTGCCCGCTGCGGTGGGCCACATCCTGGAGCTGCGCCTGGTGGAGGCCGGCCGCAACGTCGCCGGCTACGTGATCCACGTTCCGCACTACCTGGCTGAGGCCGAGTACCCGACGGCCGCCGTGGCCGGGCTGGAGTACCTCGGCGCGGCGACCTCGCTCATGCTCCCGACGGACCGCCTCCGCGAGGCGGGCCGGGAGGTGGGACGCCAGATCGCCGAGCAGATTGACGCCTCCGAGGAGGTCCAGCAGGTGGTGTCCCGGCTGGAGACCCGCTACGACGAGAACGCCGAAGGCACCGTACGGCGCTCCCTGCTGGCTGACGAGAACGACGAGCTCCCCAACGCGGACACCCTCGGTGCCGCCGTCGAGGCGTACCTGGCCCGCAAGGAACCCGGCGAATAAATACTATTTCTGGTGCCGGTGGGCATAATGGGGGAGTGACCTCACCCCGTGCCTGGCTGATCTGGATCATCGGGATCGTTGCCTATCTGGTGGCGGTCAGTCAGCGCACGTCCTTCGGCGTCGTGGGGCTGGAAGCCACCGAACGCTTCCATGCCAGCGCGGCCGAAATTTCCTTCTTCACCGTCCTGCAGCTCCTGGTCTATGCCGGGCTGCAGATCCCGGTGGGCGTGCTCGTGGACCGCTTCGGCTCCCGTGCCATGATCGCCGGCGGCGCCCTCCTGATGGGGCTCGGACAACTCCAGCTGGCCTTCGCGGACAACATCCCGGGAGGCGTGCTGGGCCGGGTGCTGGTGGGGGCCGGCGACGCCATGACCTTCATCGCGGTGATCCGGCTGATCCCCCTGTGGTTTGCCCCTGCCCGCGTGCCGCTGCTGACCCAGCTGACCGGCATGTCCGGGCAGCTGGGGCAGCTCTTCAGCGTGGTGCCCTTCGCCCTGATCCTGCACTCCGCCGGCTGGACCCCCGCGTTCCTGACCCTGGCCGCAATGTCGGGCCTCGCCGTCGTGCTGGTGCTCGTCCTGCTCCAGGACCTGCCGCCGGGACATCCGGCACCGGAACCGACGCAGGGGCTGCGCGCCACCGGCGTCTCGCTCGCCCATGC